>JAGQVA010000026.1 GCA_020438265.1 Bacteroidota bacterium | reverse complement strand
GCCAGGCTTCGATACGACCATCCGTACCGTTAAATGCTACCCGCCAGCCTTCAAAGGGTGAATAGGTTGTCAGAGAATAATTTAATATCACATCATTGGCATATTTGATCTGTGCCGACATTTTATCATAAATATTGATCTCATGACGGAAAAGGCAATTGTCGCGGATATAGCCATCGTGTTTCTCATTATTCACATACAGATCCATGGAACGCTTGTCTTTCGTGATGTCCCAATGGAATTTACATTCTCCTTTATGCGGACAAGTCCGGCAATTATCTCCCCTGAACGGTCCATTGCTTCCATAATGCTCCAACGCGCCATAAGCAAAAACTTCTTTAGGATCAGAATCCAGCCACCAGTTGAGAAGGTCAAAATGGTGGGTGGCTTTATGTACCCAAAGTGTGCCTCCGGATTGTCTTAATCCATGCCAGCGACGGAAATAGGAAGCACCGTGATAGGTATTGAGGTACCAGTGAAAATCTACAGAAGTAACCTTTCCAATCGCATTTTGAGATAACAGTTCCTTGATTTTGGTAGAATAAGGACTCCAGCGGTAATTAAATCCTACAATGAGTTTTTTGTTGGAACGTTCCTCAGCATCAAGAATCGCCTGACATTTATCCTCATCTGTGGTAAGCGGTTTTTCTGTTAACACATCACATCCCCAGTCAAGTCCTTTGATGATAAATTCGTGGTGTGTAGAGTCTTTGGTAGTAACAATGAGAAGATCCGGTTTTACCGCATCCAGCATTTCGTCAAAATTAACGAATGTGGGGCAGTCAACAGCCATATATTTTTTTGCATATTCCAGACGCCCTGGGTTGATATCGCTGAGACCGACAAATTCGAGAATATCACTGTATTCATCAATTAACCTTCTCCCCCAAAAACTTGTTCCCCTTACACCTGTGCCAACGAGAGCAACTTTAAGTTTTTCCTTTTTGAGGTTAAAGCTGAAAGCAGAAGAAGGGATCACACTACCTGCGGCCAGCATACTAATTGAAGTCAAAAATTTTCTGCGAGAAGTATCCATAGTAAATGTTAGTTTAGGGTAATTTAGACTTTTTTGGTGGGGGAAAGAACATTTTTTCTATTATTATCCCTATTTATTAATCAATTTTGCATCGAAAACGATTTTACACATCCTGCTATTCAATAAATGACCAAATATGAAAAAGAACATTCTCAAGGTTCATCCTAATGATAACATAATTGTTGCACTCGAAAATCTCTCCGCCGGAGAAGTTGTTTCGTATGAGGGGGTGACAATTGAAATGAAGGACGAAATTTCCCTGAAACATAAATTTGCCGAGAAAGACCTCGAAAAGGGACAAAACATCATCATGTATGGGGTAATTGTAGGAAAGGCAAAAGATTTTATCAAACAGGGAAGTCTGATCAGTCAGGCAAATGTGGCTCATGATACAGCAGACTATCAGCTTGGAGAAAGAAATTTATCATGGACAAAGCCTGATGTGTCCCGTTTTTCAGAAAGAACTTTTATGGGGTATCATCGGGAAGACGGACAGGTGGGCACGAGAAATCACTGGCTCGTAATTCCTTTGGTTTTTTGTGAAAACCGCAATATCAATGTCTTAAGGGAAGCAATGTCAAAAGAACTCGGATATATCTCCCACAAAGACTATTCAGTAGATGTCAGACAACTGGTTAAATTATACCAAAACGGTGCTTCAGAATCAGAAATCCTTTCTGCCGATGTTTTGCAGAATGCCCAGAAAATCAAAGAAAATCGGGTTTTCCCGAATATTGACGGGATCAAGTTTTTGACGCATGACGGAGGTTGTGGAGGAATCAGACAGGACAGTGAAGCTTTGTGTAATCTCCTGGCAGGATACATTACCCATCCCAATGTTGCGGGCGCAACTGTACTGAGCCTGGGTTGTCAGAATGCACAAATCCCCATTCTTGAGGAAGCTATCAAACGCCGCAACCCGAATATACAAAAGCCGGTTTACTTTTTGGAGCAACAGAAAAGCAGTTCAGAAAGAGCTTTTATCGCTGAAGCCGTGCAAAAAACCTTTGTAGGAATGGCCAAAGCCAATGAACTTCAAAGAGCCCCTGCACCTATCAGCAAGCTGACACTAGGGCTTGAATGCGGAGGCTCTGACGGATTTTCCGGAATTTCTGCCAATCCGGTTTTGGGCTATGCTTCAGACATGATTGTAACCATGGGGGGGAAGACCATTTTATCAGAATTTCCTGAACTGAACGGAGTAGAGCAGGAATTGGTCAACCGTTGTGTATCAGATGAAGCCGCTCAGAAGTTTTCACACCTGATGAAAAGTTATGCCCAGCGTGCCGAAGCCGCAGGCTCTGGTTTTGATATGAACCCTTCTCCGGGAAATATCAGAGATGGACTGATTACCGATGCCATGAAATCTGCCGGAGCAGCTAAAAAAGGTGGAACCTCTCCGGTGATAGATGTATTGGATTATACCGAACCAGCCGTTAAACCAGGTTTGAACCTGCTTTGCACTCCCGGCAATGATGTGGAGTCAACCACTGGTCTGGCAGGCTCATGGGCCAATCTTATCGTTTTTACCACGGGATTAGGCACTCCTACAGGCAATCCCGTTGCTCCGGTTTTGAAGATCTCTTCCAATACCATTCTTGCGGACAGAATGGCAGATATCATTGATCTGGATACAGGGCCGGTAATAGCAGGAACTTCGACGATTGAAGAAAAAGGTGAGGAATTACTGGATCTGATTATCCGGGTGGCAAGCGGGGAAATGATGGCCAAAGCGGAGGAATTGGGGCAGGATGATTTTATTCCGTGGAAGCGGGGGATTTCGTTGTAGATTCCAGTGGAAAATAACTTCAACCTCAACTTCAAAAGCAACTTCAATGAGGGGCGTAAATCTGCCGATTTAGAGAACTACTCTTCGTAATTGTTTTTGAAGTTGAAATTGAAGTTGAAGTTGTATTTCCCGAAAAAGCTAAATTTTATCTTTGGAAATTCATACTAATAATGAAACGCTATATTCCCCTGATTTTACTTCTGGTGAGTTGCACTTCAAAAAATTCCCATTCTGAATTATCCACAATGAATACCTGGAGCGATAAAATATTCTATGAAATATTTGTCCAATCCTTTGCTGACAGCAATGGTGATGGAATCGGTGATTTGCCTGGTCTTACCCAGCGGCTTGATTATTTGGCGGAATTGGGAATTGACGCGATCTGGTTGATGCCCGTTCATCCCTCTCCTTCCTATCACAAATACGATGTAGTGGATTATTATGGAATTCATCCTGATTACGGGACGATGGAGGATTTTAAGGAATTCCTCCATCAGGCTCATCAGCGTGGTCTGAAAGTGATTTTGGACCTGGTCGTCAATCATACTTCTCATCTTCATCCCTGGTTTATTGAGTCGCAAAAAGGGCCTGATAATCCTTATCGGGAGTATTATATCTGGCGGGATTTGGAAGAAGTCAAAGACGAAATTTCGAAGAAGGAATTGACCACGGACTCGGATAACCTCACTCAATGGCATCAAAGCGGTGATGATCCGGAAAGGTATTATGGCTTTTTCTGGCATGAAATGCCTGATCTGAATTTTGATTCACCCAAAGTGCGGGAGGAGGTATTCAAGATAGGTGAATTTTGGTTAAGGGAAGTTGGGGTCGATGGATTCAGACTTGACGCTGCAGGGCATCTGTATCCGGATGACCGGGCTGAGGATGCGCATGCATTCTGGCGGGAATTTACCCAAAGAATGCAGGCGATTAAGCCCGATGTATATATTGTCGGGGAAGTATGGGGCGAATCAGAAAAACTGGGAGGATATTTACAGGGCCTTCCTTCGTTGTTTCATTTTTCTTTGGGAGAAGAGGTTATTCGTTCGCTGAAGGAAGGCCAACCCTATTATGATCGTGGAGAAAGCCAGGCGATCCGCCAATTATTTGATTCTCCTGATGTAACCGAAGCGACCTTACTATCCAATCACGATCAAAATCGAATTATGAGCGAAGTAGACGGGGACATTGCCAGAGCCAAACTCGCCGCAAATATTCTCTTTACGTTGCCCGGAGCGCCTTTTATATATTATGGAGAGGAATTAGGGATGAAAGGCAAAAAGCCGGATGAACGAATCAGAGAACCCTTTGTCTGGGATGAAGAAGGAAAAGATCCGCTTCAGTGTACCTGGGAACCGCTGATTTATAATCAGACTGATAGTACCCCGCCTTTAGCCATGCAGCGATTAGAAGGGCATTCTCTCTGGAATCACTACCGACTACTGATTGCTTTAAGGAAGTCTTTAAAATCCATGCATAAGGGAAAATTGGAAGTGCTAAATGATTACTCATATTTGATCAAAGGAGAAGACACCATTTTTATTGCCCATAATCTTGATAATACTCAGAGGAAAATTATTATTCCTGAACCATTTGCACGAAAAGAAGAAGCTTTTCTTTTGCCTGCGTTAAGCACTGTGGTAGGGTATGAAATAGGTGGGAGTTTTTATTTGAAATTACTTCCTGACTGGGTTTATATTGATTTGAATGAAGAGGGTTCTAATTGAGAAAACGAGAACTGTCTCAAAAAATTCAGGAAAAACAATCTTCTCGTTATTGGAGATATTAAGCATATATAAAAAGAGTAAAGTACGATAGAGAATCGATTTTTCATTGAGACCTAAAATATCTGATTCATTTCCTTTTCCTCTTTTTGTCTGGTTTGACCATAACAGCTTGTTCCAAATGATTCACCGGATCTTCCAAAAGATCTTTCTGAAATCCTATTAATTGAACTGTAATTCCCCTTGTTTTTGCATTTTCCTGAAAATCCTCAATAATTTCCAGCACATCCGGGTGAATATTTTTGGTTTTTGAGGCATCAATAATTACCTGAGAGTTATTCGGTAAGCGGTTAAAGGTATGTAGAATACTGACCTTATTGAGAAAGCTTACATCTTCCGAAAGTTGAATATTGATTTGTTGATTATCGTCAAAGTCTTCAGATTTGAAGTGATAGGGAACTTTGTAATTATTCCACAAAATCTGAAAAATCGCGACAACCAATCCAAGTGTGATACCAATGAGAAGATTGGTGAAAATAATACCCAAAACTGTCACGATAAATGGGACAAACTGATTTTGCCCTTTTGAATACATTTCCTTAAACAAAGAAGGGCGAGCCAGTTTATACCCAACAACCAAAAGAATTGCAGCCAGTGAGGATAAGGGAATCAGATTAAGAACCCGTGGAATGGCCATTGCTGAAATAAGTAGCAATAACCCATACATAAATGCTGATAATTTGGTTCTTGCTCCCGATTGAATATTTACAGAACTTCGAACAATTACCTGAGAGATAGGAAGCCCGCCAATCAATCCGGAAATAATATTACCCGTTCCCTGGGCCAATAACTCCTGGTTGGTCGGGGTAACCCTGCGATAAGGATCGAGTTTATCTATGGCTTCAACACTTACCAGCGTTTCGAGACTGGCAACGATAGCAAGCGTTAATGCGAGTATATACACATCCGGATTATTCCACTGGCTAAAATCCGGGAAGGTAAATTGTCCCAAAAAGGCTGCTGCTGATTCTGCAACGGGAATGTTGACTAATTGATCGGAATTCAGGGCAAAATTATCCCAATCCCGGAACAATAAATGGAGGAAAATTCCTGTGATTACAGCCACCAAAGGCCCACGGATAAGACTGAATGCACCTATTTTTTGCATAAATGGCTGTTCCCAAAGAATCAGAATGGCCATGGAAATCAAGGTAATGGTCAAAGCTCCCGGACTGATATATTCGAGCATATAGGTCAGCTCGCTGAATGTAGTATGGCCATCAACCTGGAAAAAGGCATAATCACCTTCCGGGTCTTTGTCATAACCAAAGGCGTGGGGAATTTGCTTGAGAATGATAATAATACCAATCCCGGAAAGCATCCCTTTGATGACAGAGTTGGGGAAATAATACCCGATTACTCCTGCTTTTAATAATCCCAGGATAATTTGAAAAACACCGGCAACCACGACAACATACAGAAACACCTCAAAGGTCTGTAGTTCCTGGATAGCCGAGAGAACAATGACTGCCAAGCCAGCGGCAGGACCGCTAATTCCCAATGAAGAGCTACTGATAATCCCAATGAGCATTCCGCCGATCATTCCGGCAATAATTCCTGAAAAAAGAGGGGCGCCAGATGTCAGGGCGATTCCGAGGCACAGCGGCATGGATACCAGAAAAACAACGACACTGGCCGGAATATCATAGCGAAGGTTATTGAGATAATCCTGTTTTGGTTGGGAGCCCATGATTTGATTCGGTTAATGATTGGAATCGTTTAATCCTGCACCAATCGCATTCAGGACCAGGTTTTTGTAAAAACAACTAATGGAATCTTCTCCTTCAATAATATCAGTCAAACGTGGAAGGTGCTCCGCAAAAAATCGTTGATTATGAGCTCCTTCAATTATCGTAGAAACCAACATATTGGGATATTTATATCCAGGTGTAATTTCCTTGATAATGCTGCTGACACGGCTTACCAATTGTTTATACCCAATAAAAACCCCTTCCTTATTTTCCTGATCGACATCTTTGGTCAGATATGCCTTTGAAGACTCTGCTATGACGATTCGAAAAAGCTTCTTTTCGTTGATATGTGTAAAACTACTATCCTCTTCCACTTTTTCTGTCAGAAGCGTAATCGCTCGGGATAGTCTTTCGACAGGAGAATCAATATTAGCCAATGAAAAAACAAGCCTGTATTCCATCCAACCCCAATACCAGGCAGTGAGGTAAAGGAGTAATTTGTGTTTACTTTCAAAATATCTGTAAATAGAAGCTTCTGTAGATTTGATACGTTGACCAAGCTTTCGAAAGGTAAAACACTCAAAGCCTATTTCATCTATCATTTCTATACTTCCTGTAATAATCCTCTTGCCCAGATCACTGGACTCAGGATTTTTAAGGTAAATTTTCTCATTTACCTGGATCTGTACTTTTGATAATAGCTCATCCATGTCTACATATTTGATTACAAATATAATAGTATTACTATTAATATATTGAATTGTTTGGTAATTCGCAACTTTCTTAAGTGGTACAAACTGATGAATGAAGTGCGAAACTATTATCGGGATTGGTAGGTAATTTTTCAGACAAATCTTTACCTTTGCAAGGTAGATCTTTATTTGTATATGACAAAACTTCCAAATCTGTACCCCCTTGCTTTTCAGACTATTTTTAAAGACAAAATTTGGGGTGGAAGTAAAATCCACACAATTTTAGGAAAAGATTTTTCACCTCTGCCCAACTGTGGAGAAACCTGGGAAATTTCAGGTGTTGAAGGGAATATTTCAGTTGTAAAAGAAGGTCCTCTGGCTGGAAAAACCCTGACCGAATTGATAGAGACGTATCAGGGAGACCTGGTTGGCGATTCTGTTTATCAAAAATTTGGCACAGAATTTCCCCTTCTTGTCAAATTTATCGATGCCAATGCTGACCTTTCTATTCAGGTTCATCCCGACGATGAATTAGCTGCCCAAAGACATAATTCCTTTGGAAAAACCGAGATGTGGTACATCTTTCAGGCGGATGAAGGCTCCAGTCTGATCACGGGTTTTAATCAGTCGCTTAACAAGGAAACCTACCTTGAATATTTCAATTCTGGTCGTCTGATGGATATCCTCAATCAGGAACCGGTTTCTCCGGGTGATGTGTATTTTCTCCCGGCAGGAAGAGTTCATACCATTGGCAAAGGCCTTCTGCTGGCCGAAATCCAGCAAACCTCAGATATTACTTACCGGATTTATGATTTTAATCGCAAGGATGCGGACGGAAATACCCGTGAGCTTCACGTAGAAGAAGCGCTGGATGCGATTGATTATAACTTCTATGAAGAATATAAAACTCAGTATGATTCCCGCGAAAATGAAGCTGTAACCATCGTAGAATCTCCTTATTTTTCTACGCAGCGGATTCAGGCGAATGAAGCGGTAAGTCGGGATTATTCAGAAATTGATTCCTTTGTGATTTATGTTTGTGTGGACGGTGCTTTGACGCTGACAGATAATCATGGTCATGAATCAGAAATGAAGCTGGGAGATGCATTCCTGTTGCCAGCGGCGATTGATGGCGTGGAATTGAAGCCAGTGAATGGTGGAGAGTTTACGGTTTTGGAGGCGTGGGTGCCTTAGACTGTTTTTAATCAGAACCGTAGAGTAGAGAGTTGGCGGTCTCGCCAGTTCTCTACTCTACGGGTATACTATTTCCTATCCAAAATCATAACAACCGGTTTTCCAATCACACCTGCTGCCTGCATCGTTTTTCCTAAATCAGGGTTTTCAAAAAAGGCCTGAAAACTCTCTAAGGAAGTCCATTCTCCGATGATATAAGCAGTTTGTGGATCACTGTGCAATGTGCCAACTTCCGAACGGAGCTCACCGGCAGCCTGGCGTTTGGGTTCGTTCTCATCAAAGACTGATTTCCACTCAGAAAAATCCTTAACCTTGTGATGGATCATGATTTTAATGGTTGGAAAGAAAACGGACTTTCCGATTTTCCACGTTCCGTCCTTTTGTATCATTGCAAAGCTAAATCCACCTTTCTCATCAATGTCGATGTCATACACAATGGTCTTGCCATAGATCTCATAGGTTCCGCTAACTACAAAAGCGTGCTGAGAATCCGACCAGTTGATATGCGATGGTTTGAGTAATAATGTGGTATTTTGATTAATGAATTGATTCAGGAAAGCCGCAGCAATTTGATCTGCTCCGCGAATCTCCTTGCCATTTGCATCAATGTGCTCGGCATCTACCATATACATATTTTTCAGGGCAGCGTCATCCTGTTGATTATAGGCAATAATGAAATCGCGTGTGAAGTTTTTTATTTCAATTTCGTCTGTCATTGACTGGGCCTTTAGATTGCTGAAAGCAGAGAAGCAAATCATTGCTGCAAGGAAAAGATAATTTTTCATAAGAGTAATTTGGGTCTGTTTTGAACATGAATAGAAGGGATAAAAGTTATTTTAAATTCTTCAAGAGGCGTTCTATTCAATGCTTAAAGGTATGAAAAAATTATTGTGTTGGGTGAATTTTTATGTAAAGACCTTCCAGGTTTTCAAAAACCTGGAAGGTCTGAATTTGACTGAAAACCTGATAGGTGTTAACCTAATCGAAAACCAAAACCCCCATCAATAATCTCCCCCAATCGGCTGCATCCTTACAAAATCAAACAACGTCGATGCTCTCAAATTCGCCAGTGCCAACCAGAATGCACTCAAATTACTGATATACTCTACCTGCGCCCGGTCTTTTTCACTCTGTGCAATGAAAAGGTCCTGAATACTGATTTTGCCAATCAGATAGCGATTTTTGGTAATTTCATAACGACGGCTGGCGACGGTATCGGCTTTGCCTGAAAGTGCAAGCTGCATATACAACTGTTTGATATTCATCACCTGAAAATAGATATCATTGTCAAACTCTTTTTCCGATTGTGCGATGCGCGCCTGGGTTTCTTTTTGGCGAGTCAGGGCTGCACCCACTTCAGCTTTTCCTCCGCCCCATTGGATAATGGGCACATTGATACCAACGGAGAAAAACTCCTGGTCGATAGGGTTTTGGATGGCTTCTTCGAGTGTCGCTCCGGTCTGGTTCAATCCGAAAGAAGCGTTGATATCTGCGGTAAACCGATTATTGGATTTGGCGACTTTTACGTTTCTTTCTGCCTGAAGCTGGCTTAGTTGATTTTGCCGCAGTGTAAGACTGTGTTTTCTGGCTTCCTCTACGGCGTATTCAGGATCGATTTCGAGATTGGCGGGATTATCCGGGATAAAGGCTTCAACTGTAATGTGCTCTTCCAGTCCCAGTTGAATTTTCAGGGCTTCAATGGCTCTTTTGTGGGCCAGCTCAGCCTGATTGAGCGAAGTTCTTGCATTCATTTGATTGAGCTGGCTCTGAAGAAGTTCGTTCTCAGCAATTTTCCCTACACTAAATCTTCCCTCTGAAAGCTGAAAAATCGTATCATTATTCACCACATTAATCTGTGCACGTTTCAGGGATTGCTGGGCGGTGAGTAACTCAAAATACATTCGGGTGGTATTAGCAGCCACGGTCTCCAATTCCTGAACCATTTCCAGCTTCGACAAATCATAATTAATCTCCGCTTCCATTTTGTTCCATTTCAAAAAATTAAACTGAAACAAAGGCTGGCTAATACGAATCGCCATGGGACTCGAACGCCAGTTGGTGAAATTATTGGTATCGAGAATAGCAAAATTGGACAAGGATGAAAAGACAGAAATATTTCCACCAGTCAGAGGAATATTTTGCCTCAGGTCAAGCGAAACATCAGAGTAAGTTTGGCTTTGGTAAATAAACTTGGGGCTCCCATCGTCCTGCTGCACATTGGCGAAAGACCTTCTCAGGCCGGGAAAGTCAGAGGAAAAATTGATTTGAGGTTTAAGGGAACTCCTAAACGCCTGATAATCAAAGGATGAAGCCTGCTGTCGGTATTTTGCCATGGCAGAATAAGGACTTTGGGCTTTAGCCATTTCAATACATTCCTCCAGGGAAAGAATAAGCGTTTCCTGGTTTTGGGCAAAGAGAAACTGTGCTGTCCCGATGGACAGAAATATGATAAAAATGATCAATCTGGGCATGTGATTTTTCAGGGTTTAATTTGAACGTAAAGAAACAACCGGATCTTGCCTGGCCGCTTGCTGGGCAGGGTAAATCCCGAAAATAAGTCCGATAGAAACTGCTACAGGGAAAGATAAGCCTATAAAAGCGCCGGTAATGATTGTATCTATATTGGTCAGATATTCAATAAAATAACTGATACCAACTCCAACGATTATTCCCAGCACTCCTCCTGTAATGGAGATGACCACCGCTTCACACATAAACTGAAGAATAATATCTTTTTTCGTAGCGCCAATTGACAATCTCAGGCCAATTTCCTTAATCCTTTCCATGACAGAGGCCAGCATAATATTCATAATCCCGATTCCTCCCACAAGCAAAGAAATCGAAGCAATGGCACGCAACACCCAGTTGAACAGATCTATATTTTCCTGTTTTTTTTGCAAAAGGGTTTCCGGAACGATAATTTGAAAATCAACGACTTTGTTGTGGCGACGAGCCAGCATACGATTTAGAATTTCGGCCAGCCTTCTGCTATACTGAGTATCGGTCACCTTAACAACAATTTTATCAATCTGATGATAGTTGGGCGGTGGAGCATCTTCAGCCTGCTCATCGTTTTCCCAGGCTGCTCTGGTTATTCCTGTTCGGGTTACAAGAGATCGGTTTTTATATCTCAGCAGGACAGTCTGAATAGGCAAATATATGTCCAGATCGTAATTGCGGATTCCCAATTCGTCTCTGACTTCTTTGGAGATGTTTCTGGGTTCCAGTACACCTATAATCGTCAGCCAGTGTTTTCCGCACTTGATTTGTTTGCCAATGGGTTCTTCCGTCGCAAAAAACTTGGCTTTCACTCCATAGCCAATAATACACACCGGACTGGATAAAAGCATGTGGTCCTGGTTAAAAAGGGTTCCTTCCGTCAGGTGAAAGTCAGAATCTTCAAAATATGCAGGAGTAATTCCTACGATTTTGACACTTCTTTTTCTGCCAACACGCGTAGCAACAGTCTCTAGCTCAATTTCCGGACTGACAGATTTGACGTGCGGAAGATTCATCAGGCTTTTGGCATCCAGCATGGACAAACCCGGGGTAAAACGATTGGGCTGCCTTTCGTCTGGATTTCCCTCCTCTTCTTCCACATCTCCTTCTTCCTGCTCGATAATGGGGTTGATAATGATGCTGTTGGCACCAAGTGTATTCATTTGAACCAGGATTTTTTCCTGGGTTCCCCGACCAATGGCCAGCATGGCAATCACAGAGGCAACGCCAAAAACAATTCCGAGAGAGGTGAGAACTGCCCGCAGAAAGTTTTGGCTAATCGCATCGATGGCGATGAGAAAATTGTATTGGATTTTTCTTAGCACAGTATCAGATTTAGAGGAAAGAACTAACGGACAGAACTAATGCCTTTCTCAGAGACTTTTTCCAAAGACAGGCCAGCGGTATCTGCGGGAATGGAAAGGTAAACCTGATCTTCCATTTTAATCCCTGCTTTGATTTCCACATGATTCTCATTCATCATGCCCGGGAAAATTTCCTGCTTTACTACTTTATCTGATACTTTTTTGTATACATAAGTGGTACTGTCCTGAACGTGAAGACATTCCAGCGGAATATAAACTGCGTCATCCAGCGAACTGACCATGATTTCATTACTGGTCGTCATGGCAGGTCTGAGTGTGGTATCGGAATCATTGATAGAAATGATCACTTCAAATACCTTGGAATCAGAACCAGGGCGCTGTTCACCGATATTGGCCACAGAGGTGACTTCTCCAGAAAGGTATTTATCAGCTACGGCATCCAGTCCGACTTTGACAACCTGACCTTTACTGACTTTTTGGATATCAATTTCATTGATAAAAGTAATGGATTCCATGACAGACAAGTCCGGAAGAGTGGCTACAATAGGTTCCCAGGGACTGATCGTCGAACCAGCTACCCGTTTGCGACCATTCCATTCTCTAAAATAAATCAACATTCCATCTTCCGGAGCCTGGATGGTAAATTCTTTCAAGAGTTCGAGCAAATCATTATAAAGTTTTTGCTCTTTTTTCAGGTCTGACTCAACCTCTTTTACTTTCGCAACTGACTGGGCAATTCTTTTTTGATAGTTAGAAATGGCCTGTTCGTAAGTTCTTTCGGCTTTTTCGTAAGCCAGTTTCAATTTATTCTGCGTGGCAGGTGCTTCATAAATAGACTGTTCCATTTCAAAGCGGTTTTCCTGCATGGAATATTTCAGGTTGGCAATATTGTCTCTGGCTTCAGATAGGGAAAGAGCTGTATCCAGAACCGTTTGTGTATAAAGCGACTGGGCTTTTTCCAGGGCCAGTTTTCGCTCGGCAATTTTACCCATAACCTCACTTTTGTCAAGATCAGCGATGAATTCTCCTTTTTTTATACGGGTTCCTTCTGCAATAATCTGGCTGATTTTCATTTGATAAATTCCCAACTGCCGACCTCCTTGCGGGCCCATAATTTGGGTGGATTTCTGTGCCTGTAATTCTCCAGTGGAGGTAACAATGACTTCAAACTTTCCCTTTCGGGGAGAAACCAGAATGTCTTTGGAAGCTGAAGTATCAACAGAAGCGCACCCCCAACAAAGCATCAGGATGGAGAGAGAAATGTAAAAAACGCGGTACCAATGTTTCATGGGTAAGAGTTAGTAGGTTTTTGTGATCAGAAAGATATATGTATGCAGCAGTTTTAATTCTAAAGAGGTGCAATATCTTGTAATCGTTGCACCAATTTAATAAGTATCTGAATCAGAAAAGATACAAAAAAAAAGCAGATCTCAAGTTGCTAAATTTGAGATCTGCTGTAAGATTATCTAAACGATTGTTGTTTATACGTAAGGAAAACGGGCACCGGCAAATACTGCAGCACTACCTAATTCTTCCTCAATTCTCAACAACTGGTTGTATTTTGCGACTCTATCACTACGAGAGAGAGAACCGGTTTTAATCTGACCAGAGTTTAACGCTACTGAAAGGTCAGCAATCGTTGTATCTTCAGTTTCTCCACTACGGTGGCTGATGACATTGGTATAGCCGTTTCTGGTAGCGAGTTGTACCGCTTCGATGGTTTCAGTCAGTGAACCAATCTGGTTTACTTTCACCAAAATAGAGTTGGCAACTCCTTCACGAATACCACGGCTAAGGAAGTCAACATTGGTTACAAAGAGGTCATCACCTACCAACTGAACTTTTTTACCCAGCTCATCAGTCAGTTCTTTCCATCCTGTCCAGTCTTCTTCATCCAGTCCATCTTCAATAGAAACGATAGGATATTTTTTCACCCAGTCTTTCCAGAAACCAACCATTTCAGAGGAAGTGAGTTCTTCTCCGGTTGAATGTTTGAAGACATATTTTTTCTTTTCCTTATCGTAGAATTCAGACGCCGCAGCATCGAGGGCGATAAACATATCCTCACCTGGACGGTATCCTGCGCCTTCGATTGCCTGGATAATGGTCTGAAGAGCAGCCTCGTTAGAGGGCAGGTTTGGAGCAAATCCTCCTTCGTCTCCCACGTTGGTACTCATTCCCTGTTTTTTCAAAACAGATTTCAGAGAGTGGAATGTTTCAGCACCCATTCTCAAAGCTTCACGGAAGCTGGTTGCCTTTACGGGCATAACCATGAATTCCTGAATATCTACAGAGTTGTCAGCGTGACTACCTCCATTGAGGATATTCATCATAGGCAGAGGAAGGTAACGACCATTCACACCGCCGATATAACGATAGAGAGGAAGACCAAGGGTATTGGCAGAAGCTCTGGCTACTGCAAGAGAAACGCCGAGGATAGCGTTGGCACCTAATTTTCCTTTGTTACTGGTACCGTCCAGATCAATCAAAAACTGATCAATCTCAGCCTGATCAAAAATCAATCTTCCCTCCATTTCGGGAGCGATGATTTCATTGATGTTTTTAACCGCTTTTAGTACACCTTTTCCCAGATAGCGACCTTTATCACCATCGCGAAGCTCAACCGCTTCATGGGTTCCGGTACTGGCACCTGAGGGTACAGCCGCACGACCGGTTACACCATCAGCAGTGAGGACTTCAACTTCTACTGTTGGATTGCCTCTAGAGTCAAGGATTTCTCGTCCTGTAATATTAATAATATGGCTCATACGTAAGTACGTTTTGAATAATTCGCAGCGAAGTTAAAAAGAAAATGGTATTTTGTTAGCCTGTTTTATGATCATTTAACTATTTGTTAATTTAAAATGGAAAAATTGCGGGTTGCAGCGCTCCAACTTCAGGTTCAATGGCATAATCCGGCAGCTAACCGGAGCCGAATAGTTGAACTTTTCTCACATTTCGATTCTTCGGCAGATTTAATTCTGCTTCCGGAAATGTTTACCACAGGCTTTTCCATGGCAGCTTCTGAACTTGCTGAAACCATGGACGGCGAGACGGTAATATGGATGAAGGATTTTGCCCGGGAAAGGAATGCTTTGGTTGGCGGGAGCATCATTATTCGGGAGAATGGGCAGTTTTACAATCGTTTTGTTCTCGTAAATGAAAAAGACATTGTTTTCACTTATGACAAGCGCCATCTCTTCAGAATGTCAGGAGAGCATGAAACGTATATCCAGGGTCAAACTCAGGGTTTTTGTCAAATCAAAGGCTGGAAGGTAGCCATTCAGATTTGTTATGATCTGCGTTTTCCGGTCTGGTCCCGAAATCGGAAAAATGAAGCTGGTTTTGACTACGACTTACTCATCAATGTAGCAAGTTGGCCAGCAGTGCGAATCCGCCACTGGGATACATTATTAAAGGCCCGGGCCATTGATAATCAGGCTTATGTAATAGGACTCAATCGGGTAGGGGAGGACGGAGGAGGGGTCAATCATGTGGGCAGTTCTGCGATTCTTGATCCATTGGGAGATCCTTTGGCGCATCATGTGGGTGATGAGACGATTCTCTATGCAGAACTGGATTACGAGCAAATGGCTACCTACAGGGAGAAGTTTCCAATTTGGAAAGACGCCGATGAGTTTAGTCTGGAGTGACCTGTTTCCCAAAGCTGGTTTGTGACAATTATTTATGAAAAATCATTTTCTTCATAAGAGAAATCTGTTTTTCCGAAACCTTGCTAAATTCCAGGGTAATTCCCTTTACCTGATCATTTTATGGCTGATCATTTTTTTCCCTTTTGAGACTTTTTCTCAATCCTCCCATGATATTGATGAATTAGAGATTAAACTCAGTCAAAGTAAAGAAGAGGCTCGTTTACCTTTTCTGATTGAGCTGGCAGAGGTAACCTGGAAGGAAAACCCGGAACAGGCAGTGATCTATATCGAAGAGGCAAGGGAGTATTTGCCCAAAGCTAATCCTGAAACTCTTTTCAGGGTTTGGTCTACTGCAGTGAAAGTCTATGAATCTCTCAAAAATGATCAAAAACTGGCAGAGGCATTAATCAAGTTTGGACAGGAACAGGAGAGGCAAAGAGAGTTGGTGAGCGCCATAGAAACGTATAAACGGGGACTGGAAATGGCCAAAGAACTGGGAGACCAACAGTTACAGCTCCCAGCTCTTGCAGGGATTGGAGGGTGTTATTCCGCCCTGAATCAGTTCTCTACAGGATTACCCTATCTTGAACAGGCCATTCATCTCTGTGAGAAGTTGGGAGATCATGAGGGGCAGGGGAAAATGTTGATCAATATTGGTAATGGACTTGCCCGACGTGAAAAATATGAAAATGCGATCCCGTATTTCCAACAGGCAGAAGCCCTGTTTGAAGAAAATAATCTTCCTGTATTATTGGGAATTGCTTTACAGGGAAGGGCTGGTATTTATATGAAAACCAATGAAAATTCAAAGGCTATAGAGTTGTATGAGCGGTCGATTTCTTCACTTTCAGGTGATGATCCTCAAAACCTTTTTTACAAAGGGAATGCGCTTAACAACCTGGCTTCTCTTTATCTGTTTCTGGAACAACCAGAAAAGGCTAGCCCTTATTTTGAGGAAGCGATAATCATTCAGCGAAAAATGGGGGATAGTTATGGACTGACAAGTTCCTATACCTCTTTCTGTGATTATGCAAGGCTGGTTGGAGATCTTAATCTGGCCCTTCAATACGCAGATAGTGCGGAGAAATTTGCCAATATAGTTCAGGATTTATTTCTCTTCAGAAATGTATTCGAAAGGAAATCGGTCCTATATGAAAAGCTGGGTAAATATGATATGGCTCTGAAGGCCCATAAAGAATATAAAACCATTCAGGATTCTATTTTTTCGACGCAAAGTGAATCTATTATCGCGGAATGGGAAAAAAAATATCAAACCCAAAAACAGCAGGAAGAAATTTCCCAACTGGAACGAGATAAAGAACGCCAGCGCAATGGGCTCATGTATCTGGGAACCGGCCTGGTTTTGATTCTGGTTATCGCTTTTTTAATATACTTTCTTTACCGAAACTCACGAAAACAGCAGGAAACCCTGGCCAAAGAAAAAAACAAACTCGACCAGGCAAATGCCCGATTAAGGGAAATGGACGCCTTCAAATCGCGGTTTTTTACCAATATTTCCCACGAGTTTCGCACTCCATTGACTGTCATAAAAGGAATTAACCAACAAATCCAAAAACAGCCGGAGAAATGGCAGGATCGGGGACACGAACTGATTGAGCAGAATAGCAATCAACTACTCAATCTGATTAATCAAATTCTGGAGTTGCGAAAGCTGGAATCGGGTTCACTTACATTTACCCTGATTCATGGCAATATTATTCCCCATTTACAATACATTACCGAGTCTTTTCACTCCCTTGCAGAAAACAAAAACATTGAGATCCACTTTCAGTCTGAGGAACCGGAAATGAATATGGATTATGATCCGGAAAAAATCACAAGGATCATTGCTAACCTTATCGCAAATGCCATAAAATTTACGCCCAATGAAGGAAAAGTATTTCTTCATGTAAAGGAGCTACCCAAAGAAGGATTATTGGAAATAAAAATTGAAGACACAGGGGTAGGAATTCCTTCTGAAAAACTTCCTTATATTTTTGACAGGTTTTATCAGGCGGAAAGTGATAACACTCGTTCGGGAGAAGGGACGGGTATTGGTCTGGCTTTGGTGAAAGAGCTGGTATCGCTTTTGGAGGGGGAAATTTTTGTCAATAGCACGCCGGATAAGGGAACCATTTTTACCATTCATTTACCTGTCAAGCGTACACTCGCAGGTTCCGATCCACCCCAGACCAATAGTCAAATTATTTCTGAAAACCTGCATTCGATTTCTCCTTTTCCCGTCTGGGCTTCTACAGGATTTGATCCTGAAAATGACAGGCCTTCCCTATTGATTGTGGAGGATAATCCCAGCCTTGTAGAATATTTGACCAGTTGCCTCGAAGATCTTTACCAAATTGACGTAGCCCGAAACGGGCAGGAAGGAATCGACAAAGCCATTGAGCTTATACCAGACTTGATTATTAGTGATGTGATGATGCCGGAGAAAGATGGTTTTGAACTTTGTAATACCTTAAAACAGGATATTCGTACCAGTCATATTCCTGTTATTCTTCTTACTGCAAAGGCTGACATCGATTCAAAAATCTCTGGTTATTCAAGGGGTGCAGATGCCTATCTGACCAAACCATTCCATCAGGAGGAATTACTGGTTCGGGTGAAAAACCTGCTCAATATCCGGCTTACTCTTCAGGAAAGATACCGGACCCAAATTCCTGAAGAACCTGCACCTGAAGCATTCCCTCTGGAAGATGCCTTTATCACAAAAGCCAGAGAGATTATCGAAGCCAACCTCGAAAACGCTGATTTTAATACCACTGAATTCTGTAATCAAATCGGTTTAAGCCGATCCCAGCTTCATAAAAAGCTCAAAGCCCTGACAGGCAATTCGACTACTTTTATAATTCGACAAGTCAGGCTCGAAAAAGCAGAGAAACTTCTCACAGAAACAGATATGAATGTCTCGGAGGTTTGTTATTCAGTTGGATTTTCCGATCCGAGTTATTTTACCAAAAGTTTTGTGGAGTATTTTGGAATGACGCCCAGTGAGGCCAAAAAAGGACTTTCTAAATAAACTGAAGAAATCACGCCGAGATCGCCGAGGATATAAAACCCCACTCCACCTCTGCGGACTCTGCGATCTCCGCGAGAAAAACATCGCTCACACTGCAGAAGAAATCACGCAGAGTTCGCCGAGATCGCAGAGGATATAAAACTCACCTCTGCGGACTCTGCGATCTCCGCGAGAAAAACCATCACTCATATTGCAGAAGAAATCAT
>JAGQVA010000278.1 GCA_020438265.1 Bacteroidota bacterium | reverse complement strand
AGTTTTAACGAATTGAGAATGGTGGTACTCGAACCAATCCAGTAGGTCTTGAATTCTCTTTTGCCTATAAATTTATATCGCCTGGATAGACTGGTTTGATGCGCATTTACCCAGAAGGAAGTGATGCTAAATAAGGACAAAGCAAGGATAGCTCCCAAACTTATGTGAGGCGATGAAGTTTTTTCAATACTGGCATATAGCAGGAGGACAAACACCCATAAAATCGGAGCCGGAATCGAAAATAAGTCCCAATCAATCATCATTGAAAGTAAAGGATTCAAAACGAAAAAAGCTCCGGCATAAATGATGGACACCAATCCTGTAAACATCAGTAAATGATTGGACCATGTAATCCTTTTTCTATAACACAGTATGGCACAAACCAATAACAAAAGCGCAACTGGAGACCAGATAAAGAGAAGGTTTACATAATCGGTTAAATGACTGCTGCTAAAGAGATTATATCGGTCGAGAGGAGGAGGCTCAAAGGTGAATAAGGGAAGAAATAAAGCTTTTTCCAATGTTTGGTCTGTGTACCCTCTTGGCCCGTCATAACTTTCAAGAACAAAAAAATAAAGAACCAACCCCAACAGAAACATAGGCAGAAGCCCGTATAAGGTTATTCTTTTCCACGATAATCTTTCCCG
Organism: Bacteroidota bacterium; assembly: GCA_020438265.1. Lineage (GTDB taxonomy): Bacteria > Bacteroidota > Bacteroidia > J057 > J057 > JAGQVA01. The sequence continues at coordinate 6,285 of JAGQVA010000278.1, read as the reverse complement.
AAAGTCTGGCCAGAACTCATACATAAAAGCCATCGCCAAAGGAATGATCAGCAGGTATGAAGTGATGTGAGATTTGATATTGATAAAAAACAGAGGAATTAGCCACCAGAGATAAACCTTCTTATGTGTTTGTAAATAAAAGACCAGACAGGCCAGAAAAGAAAGCATAGCCAGATAAACAGGTGCATAAAACTCATAATGACCAAAATACATTTGCATGCAGGGAGCAGTTAAACCCATCAACCAGGTTGCCCATTTTATTATATTATCCTGAATGAAATAATCAACCAATCTGATCCAAAGATATACCAGGCCCATCCCACAAAAGGTATTCAGAGTAAGCAAAGCTTTGGCAGCTGTCATGCCTGTCAGATACGCTGTTAAATTAGTCAGGCTGGAAACCGTGTCAATTCCAACCTTTGGGTGAATAAAATTCATCCGGAAAAAATCGGTCAACAATCTTGAGTCCCATTTCGTGATTCGGTAGTCGAGATTACCAGGGATAAATTCAGCATCACCATAGGTATCCTTGAAAACCGGGAAATAAGTGAAAAGAATTCCTGAAAGAATGACTATTCCTATGGTGAAAAAATGCTTCTGGTTTTTTGCCAGATTCAGGTTGGATAATTTTCTCCAAAGTGAAAACCCCGGAAATACATCCAGAATCACCAAAACACCGGCAAGAATAAAAATAGCATATTTGCCTGAATCTGATAGAAAAGCCGGGAAATGTACGCCCCAGAGAGGCGATGGAAACTCCAGCCCAAGCAAATAGATGCAGTAAAACACCAGCCCAATAAAAAAGAGGTTATATGTCAGTTTTTTATCCATGAACCTGGTAGATTATTTTCCCTGAAAATACTGGTTTGCCAAACCAAACACTTTCATTCCTATTACTTTTCCCATCTTTCGTCCCTCCATATCGTCTGCCGGAGGGTGAATCCCTCCCCACAAGCGGGAAAGACAAGTCTCATTGGCTGCATCGTGATAAGTTGCCCATTGGAGGAGAAGATCCTGACTGGGTCCATCTTCAAACAGTAAAAACTGGTTTTTTTTAGCTGTAAATTCTGCAATTCCTCCCGGGAAAAAAGGGTCGCCTGTAATTAATGTCAGCACTTCTGCTGCAGCTGTTGAAAAGGTGGAGTGCCCTGAAACATAACCTGCAAAATTAGGCGTAGCAAAAGAATAGCGCTGATAGGGCCACCAGTTTTCAGCTAAAATCCAGTCTACGCCTGCGCGTTCATTTCGAGGGTTTTTGATGTATTCCGGACCTTTCCAACTGCGAATCTTGATTTTATGTAGATGTTCTTTATCCTTACCCACAAGGGGATCTCCGCGATTGACCAATTCGATAAAACCCTCTATTAATGGAAGTCCAAGTTGATGATAATGAGGTAAATCTGGATCAGTACATTGTCCTTTATCCGCCATAAAACGAATCGCTGATATCGGACGGATATAATCATAATGGGCTTTTACACCCCAGGAAGCAATAGCAGCATCGTGTAACGCACCACCTAAAGTGAGATAGGCTTTTATGTCCCATTCCAGTTGGTCAAGAGGTTTTCCTTTGCCTCCCCACTTTTTCTCATGTAAAGGATGATCATTGACATAGTTTAAGGTTTTAAACCAATGACCAGGAGGCGTAACTGAATTGACTCCATCTACCCAAAATTCGGCAATGGTGCGGGAATAGTCTCCTCTGAGTACCTTATTAGGAGCATAGGGTTTACCAGTATAAGGATTGCGCTTATGTCCCAATGTTTTGACTCCTCCTTCTTTTAAATGATAAAAATCAGGGTAATCAGTAAAGTTTTGGGGGAATTCATCATAATTTCCCCTGACTCCGGGAGAGATATCAATCTTTACTGAATCTGCGGGATCATGATGAGAAGACCATAAAGCAACCAGCAAAAAGCCCCATTTATAAGCTTCCGAAGCCAAAGAGTCTTTTTCATAGTTGAGAAACGGGGGTGGACCAGGGTCCAGATATAGTTGGTTTGGGCCTTTTTTATCTTTTTCTGTCAGCGAAAATGGCCTTACCTCTCCCCAGTCAGCAGTAAGAAATTCGCCCTGTGTGACGACTGAAAGGTAATTCCAGGGGAATAAATCTGAATCAAGACCTCGCTGGTCTACATAATTCTGGGAAAGAATCGGTTGCCAACGATTGGGGTTTTTCAGGTTGGAGTTTCCCGGAATTTCTGGTTTTAATGGAGGATTAAAAGGCCGATAACTATAATTTTCGTGCTGATCTTCTTCATGAGAACCATCCTGTAGCCCGAAGTTAATGATACATTCTGCGATATAATTTCCCAGAGCGGCGGGAGAACCATCAGAATAATCAGTGCTATAGAATCTTTCATTTAAACCAAAAACCTGAAGGGTGGAGTCGAGTACCTCAAGCGTTCGTCCCTGACTTGAATACTGATCAAACCGACGGCGGGATACCCGATAAGCAGCATAACTAATTGTCACATCGCGGGCACTATCGCGATTCAGGTTTTCAGGCAATTCAAACCCTTCAAAGGAACAGGAGAAATCGCCAAGGGTTTGTCCCAGGATATAAGGCGTAGCTTTTCCATCATAAACCGCCCAGGCATCATACATGGCTACAGTGGCGTGAAACAGATTACGGGCGTGAACGGTGGGACGGCCCTCTTCCCTTTTGATTGTTTCAAGAATGGTTTCAATCCATTCTCTGGCGACAGAATGATTTTGAGCCTTTAGCCATTGAGGAAAAATCAGCAGCCCTGATATGAAAATGACCCCAAAACGGGTTTTTGTATGAGCAGCAAGTTTTGTGATATTTCGTAGAATCATCAGGTCAGTATTTATCGCAAATTTTTATTCAGGTCGGGCAAACAGGTATTTTAATGAGCCAATATTCTCCCCTGTGTTTAGTCGTTCGTAAACGGTCTGAATAGACGCTTTATCATTCCAGTTTTTGATATAAATCTCTGACAGCGATAAAGCTTCTTTATAAAGCTCTGCTTCCAGGGCACATTGAATAGCAATCGCAAAACTTTTGGCTTCATCAGGATAACCAATGTCTATGAGTTTCAGGCTATTTTCAAAAGCTTTTTGATATCTTTTTAGCAGGAAATTTCCTTCCATCGAATACAAAAGCCCATTCCGTTCATAAGGAAAATAGGGAGAAGCCTGTTCCAGATATGATAAGGCCTTTTCGTAATCTTTCTTTATTCTGAGGTAATATTTGCCTTCTTCAATCAATAGTCGGGCAAACTCAAAATCTATATTTTGAGTGGCAAAAGGGCGCAACTCTGCAATGATTTTTTGTTTGCGCTTTTCATAAGTTTCCCGATCTGTTTTTGGAATCCTAAGAGCATAATTGATTACCTTGCTTGACCATTCATAATAAGTTATATACATCCTTACTCCCAGTCTTTCCAGCCTTTGGGAGTGCATCGTGGGAGTTTGGTGTAAAATAAAATTGGGAATAGTAAGGAAAGAAAGGGCCAAACAGATTGGAAGGCAAATTAGTGCCAGTTTTTCAGGTTTGAGCTCTTTTACCAAAACAACAGTAAAAGTGAGGAAAACCGGTGCAGGAATAGCCAATAAATCCCAGTCCATTTGCATCGAAAGCAGGGGATTAATCATAAAGAATAAGCTGCCAAATAAAATCAGCGATAACCCTGTGATGCGGATAGAAAATCTTTTTCCCGAATCTTTTCCTTTGCTGAAAAATAACAAGGCAATGACTAAAAATAAGGCAATTGGAGACCAAATGAAGAGTTCATTAAAATAATCGAATACATGATTGAAACTGAGTAAATTATACTTGTCCAGGGGAGGATCGGGAGAAAAAAGCGGTAAAAAAAGCCGCTCAGAAGCCATATCGGTAGAAATTAATTCCCTGGGATCTTTATGATCTTCAAAAACGAAAAAGTAAAGAATGGCTCCGATAGCAAATATGGGTAGCAAAACCCAATACATCATCCCTTTCGCGGAGAGCAGATAACTGCCCCATTTTTTCTCCCCGAAATAATGACTAACCATTAATAAACCCATTGCAGGTAGAAAAAGACTGGCTACGGGATGGGCTTTCATACAAATGAAAAGCAGGATGACCAACCCCCATAAAAGTGAAGTTTTTCTGCTTTGTAAATAAATAAGTGTACCCATTAACCAGAGGATAAAAAGCAGAAAAACAGGTGCATAACTTTCTATATGCCCAAAGTAGATAAGCATAAATGGAGCGGTGAGTCCGGCTAGACCCAAAATGATTTTCCAGGTTACATTTTCCAGATAATAGCGCAAAAAACTCAGCCAACTCAACACAAACAACATCCCACAAATTGTGTCCAACCAAAGGAATGCCTTCTGATAAGTCATTCCGAAGAAATATGCGAGATACGTAACGACAGCTAATACCGAACTATGCCCAGCCCAGGGGGAGAGGGAAAAAGTAAAAAAAGCATCATTGGTACCGGGAGGAATTTTATCAATTCGGTTATGAATAACATTCACCAGTTTATAGGCATCGCCATAATAATCACCCGAAATAGGAAATTGATACATGAATATTCCGATCAGAATAGTTATTCCTCCGATTAACCAGTTCCCTTTGTTTTCAGAGATTCCCTGCCAGCTTTCCTTAAGATCAAATCCATTGGGTTTTACAAAAGAATAAACGATCAGGGCTCCACTAATAATTAGAAAAAAATATTTCCACAAGGGCGGTAAAAAGGCTATAAAATGCGTTCCCCACCAGGAAGTTGGAAAAAGGGCTCCCAAAAGGTACAAGGTATAAAAACAAGTACCCAATATTTGTAGAGCAAACCTCTGAATAACTGTCTTTTTATGGTCTTTAGCCATGAATTTATGGGTTCGTAACAGTTGTTAAATGATTGCTCCATTGTTCCCAAATGGACTTTCCCAAAAGCTCATACCCTTTGGCTCGCATGTGCTGGTCATAATTCCAGTATAAATGTTGTCCCAGATCTTCTTTTTCTTTTACAGTAGAAGTAAGGTCTATAAAAGGAATATTCAGCATTTGACATTGTTCCCGGATCACCTTTTGGTGGATTTGGTACTGAGGTAGAGTCAAATTAATGGAATCTGGACAATTTTTCAGGCAAAACTGTTTTTCATAAGGAAGATAATGCGTTGTTACCTGATTTCTGCTGGGAATGTAAACCACCACAGGCCTGGCTTTAAATTGCTTGCAGGTATAATCAAAAAAAGGAATGGCATCTCCTAATAAAGGAGGAGACTTCAGGTATTTTTCCTCTTTAGATAAAGCGTTGGTTAAAAAAGGGTTGATATTTGCTTTTTTCATTTCCTCAGCCAATTGGGGTTCAACATGGCCAGCCAGTGTATCGCCAAAGGTTGTCCAGGGATTAGAAGGATCTGGTACGGCAGGCAAATAAGGCGAAGGATCTTTCATCCACCTGAATCTGATTGGGCCATAGGTATGGATTTGTTTAATGATTTCGACCAGCCTGGGAGTGTAGGGATTATAAAATTCTGGTTCGAGGTAAAATTCTGGAATAACGGGAGTCTTTTTCCCAAGATCATTGGCATAAATACAGAGGAAAACAACATCAGGCTTGTAAACAGGAATCATGTCAGCAGCTAATTGCAAATAGGCATCAAGGCCGCAACCTAGCAGACCACCATTCAAAGCCTCATAATTTTGTTCTTCGCTGGCTTTTTCAAAACTTTCTGAAATGGTTTCATCGTATTCTGCCATTATTCCCTCTACAAAACTATCTCCAATGAAAAGGACTCTGGGTTGATTGGGCTTCTTTTCGACTTCCCATTCTTTATCCCTGAAACCATAAAGATTCATCTCATGATTAAAGATCGCTTGTGTATCAGGTATTGATTTCCATTGCCAGGTACGGTCGCGTGAGTGCATGGACCCTCTGCCATCGTAATAGAGTTTCATATAATTGACCCGATCCAGATTTTCAACCTCCCTGATGGGAAAACAAAAACGAAAAGTCAGTTCCTGGAAGATAAAAACAGCAAGGATATAGAGGATAATGTAGATAGTCTTCTTCAAAAGCCTGATGTGTTAATCATTAAAAGATAGCGAAAAAGTCCGGTAGTAACCCTCAATCAGATGGTTTACGGTCCGGCCTTCTTATAAGGCTTTGATTCATGATTCACATTGATATTTCAAAAATACAAAATATGGCCTTAGTTCCCAGTAGAAAATAAATTGGGCAATTCTTCCAGTTGGTTATTTGCCTCAATCTTTACTGCTTAATAAGCTTCTGAATATGAGGCACAATCGCCAAAAATGTCCCTCCACTGGGG
>JAGQVA010000277.1 GCA_020438265.1 Bacteroidota bacterium | reverse complement strand
AAATTCGTTCTTTATTGGGAACCCAGATTGCTCCCGAAGATGTAAGCGGAATTCCACATATCGTCAATGAGCGCTCTGTATTTTGCCCACCCCGGATTTTACTCCCGGAAACGCCAGAGCCTTTTTGTCTTTTTCTTGACGAATTCCCTGCAGCAGCTCCGGATGTGCAAAAGGCTTTATATGCCTTGTTACTGGAGCGTCGCCTGGGCGAACATCAATTGCCAGAAGGTACCTGGGTCGTAGCAGCGGGAAACCGCCAGGAAGACCGGGCTCTTGTGCGCCAGATGAGTAGTGCTTTGGTCAATCGGACGTTTATTTTACAAGTAGAGGTAAATGTCAAAGAATGGCTGGTATGGGCACAGAAAAATAAGATTCGGGAAGAAATTCTTTCTTTTATCACTTTCATGCCTGAAGCTTTGATGCGGGCTGTACCTAAAGAACCCGTACCCTTCTCTACACCACGAGCCTGGGCATCTCTATCTTCTGCCTTAAATCTGGCTGAAGAAGCGGGAATTCTGAACCGGGAATTATTTCGGGCATTGGCCTTTGGACGTGTTTCCGCTGCTGATGCCTCGATTTTTTGTACGGTTGCAGAAAGAGAACTGGGAGCGATTTTGCCCATTGGTGATTATATTTTCCATCCTGAAAAACTGCCCCAGGAACCTGCAAAATTGTGGTTTGTACTCAACTGGATTCGTGAAAGATTAACCAAACAGCAGGTTTCCTTTGAGCCTGAAGTGCTGAATACATTTCTGATGAGTTTGCCTCAGGAACATCGATTTGCCTTATTCGCTGACCGGGTGTATGAATGGGGTAATATAGGGGTAAAAGAGGCTATGTTTGAATCATTATCCGAAGTAACAGGCTTAGTGTAATGGACCAAAATGATCAGGAAATATTGGCACGGGTCAAAAAGGCCTTACAAGTAGTAAGGATTGAAGTTCCCTTTCTGGCTCCAATGACGCATGATGTCGAGTTAATTCCTGAAAAAAGAATTAAAACAGCTGGTGTTTTTGCTTCCGGAAGGTTGGTTTTTAATCCGGATTGGATGTCAAAACTTTCCCTGTCAGACATTACGTTCATTATTGCCCATGAGATTATGCATCTGGCCTTGAGAAGTCATGCCAGAAGTAGTGATCAAACCTCCGAATTATTCAACATCACTCATGATTTTATTATCAATGAAATGTTGAAGAAAATCCTCAGACGTAAAGATGTGCCGGCAAATGGATTGGACTGGGAGAAAGAATTTTCCGGACATTATAAGATTGAAGACAAATCGGCCGAGGAATTAATGAAATTTGTCAAAGATGCTTTGAGTGAAAAAACACTTGATCATAATGTATTCAGGAAAGCATGGGCCGAAGAGCCTCTGACAACCGGGAATACAGATCTGGCTGCCAAATTATTAGCAGCTATGGGGCGGAGTAAAGATAACCAGGGTTTAGTCGAACAGGGGACAGATATTTTAAGTGAGGATTTAGAGAAAAAATTATTTCCACAACTCAAACCTGGAACATTATCAGCACGCCGAAAAAAATTAAAAGAAACTAGCCAGGAAGTTTTAAACCTCAAATTTATCTTTGAAAACCCTCCGGATCTTTCAGGAACAGGAGATCTTTCTTTATCCGCCCGATCTACTTATCAGACCATAAAATCATACTATCAACCTCCCTGGGAGGTAGCCCTGCAATCGTGGCTGGAATCCACTCAGCGAACAGGTCGTACGTATGCGCGTCCCAGCCGTAGAGGGCAGTTTCGGGATTTTGTTCGCCCCGGCTTCAGGCGTGAAGGACATACCTTGCATATTTTGCTGGATACCAGTGGTTCGATGGCCCATGTTTTCAAGAAAGTGCTGGGGATCATCGCCAATTTTTGTGATAATTTAATGATTCCGGAAATTCATATTATTCAATGTGATACTTCTGTCAATGACGATCAATGGCTTACACCGGAGGAATTATTAAATTTTGAAATAAAGGGCTTGGGAGGGAGTAATATGTCACCGGGAATGTATCAGCTTGCCAAAGACGAACAGGTAGATTCTGCCATTGTCATTACAGATGGGTATACCAATTACCCCCGGACTCCCATGCCTTATGAGGTACTTTGGGTTTTGACTGATTTTTATTCTCACAAATATTTCCAGCCTCCTTATGGGACCATTATTCCTATAGAAAACCATACCTAACAAAACTCACCCATATTATTAACAAAAGTCATAACAGTCAGGATTAGGATCATGTAGTTTTACGATAGGTAATAATTCAAAAACAACGCTAAAAACTTCTGAAATCCTATGAAAAAGAGCAATCTGATCTCAATCATGAAGGGCCTGGATGAATTGGGCCTGGCTAATGCCAAAGGAGTATTCTGGAACCTCACCCCCGCAGAACTTGTTATGGAAGCCATCAAAAATGGAGAAGGTGTGCTCGCAGATAATGGTGCAATCATGTGGGATACCGGAAAATTTACCGGTAGAGCTCCCAAAGACCGTTACATTGTAGAAGATGATATTACCCGCGATTCCGTATGGTGGGGAGATATTAATGTCTCATTTTCTGAAGAAAAATTTGATAAGTTGTATGATAAGGTGGTAAAAAGCCTGAACTACACCAAACTGTACGTAAGGGATGCCTTCGCCGGGGCAGATCCTCGATATCGCTTGAAAGTGCGAATTATCGATACACAGGCCATTCACAATCTTTTCTGTTATAATATGTTCCTCCGGCCAGAGCCCGAAGAGCTGGTTGATTTTCATCCGGATTTCCGAATTCTGGCGGTTCCTGAATTCAAAGCTGATCCGGAAATAGATGGTACACGTTCCAAAAACTTTGCAATAATTAATTTTAAAAGGAGAATTATTCTGGTCGGGGGAACGGGTTATACAGGAGAAACCAAAAAGGGTGTATTCAGTGTATTAAACCTTCTTTTGCCCAAAGACAAACATGTATTAGCCATGCACTGTAGCGCTAATATGGGTGAAGACGGTGATACCGCTATTTTCTTTGGCTTGTCAGGAACGGGTAAAACAACCCTTTCTGCTGATCCAAACCGAAAACTCATTGGTGATGACGAACATGGCTGGACGGATGAAGGGGTTTATAATTTTGAAGGAGGTTGTTATGCAAAGGCCATTGACCTTAGCCCTGAAACTGAGCCTGAAATCTGGAATGCCATTAAATTTGGTGCGATTCTGGAAAATACGCGCTTCTTCCCGGGCACATCGACAGTTGATTTTTCCAATACTGAGGTAACTCAGAATACAAGGGTTTCTTACCCGATTCACCATATTCCCAATGCGGTAGAACCTTCAATGGGCGGAATTCCCAATAATATTTTCTTCCTGACTTGTGATGCTTACGGAGTATTGCCTCCAATTTCCAAACTTACGGTCGGACAGGCGATGTATCATTTTATCTCCGGATATACTGCCAAGGTTGCAGGTACCGAATTAGGCGTAACAGAGCCACAAAGTGTATTTTCTGCTTGTTTTGGCGCTCCATTTATGCCGCTTCACCCAACGAAATATGCTGAATTGTTAGGAGAGAAGATGGAAGAACAAAATGTCAATATCTGGCTGGTGAATACTGGATGGACTGGTGGGCCTCATGGCGTCGGTTCCAGAATGAAACTAAAACATACCCGGGCAATGATTAGTGCGGCTATGGAAGGGAAACTGGATCATGTGTCTTTTACTCCTCACCCTGTGTTTGGTATTTTGGTGCCGGATTCATGTCCTGATGTCCCTAACGAGTTGCTTGATCCTAAAAATACCTGGACAGATAAAGCAGGTTATGACAAAAAAGCCACTCATCTGGCGGCAGAGTTTGCTCGTAATTTTGCTCAATACGAAGAATATGCTAACGAAGAGATTCGTAGCGGTGGACCGAATGTTTTATCCTCATAAGAGTTAGTTTTTATTGCAAATTTATCATCGGATAGAGTAGCCGCTCTATTCGATGATTTTTTTTGTGCATATTTGATGGTTAATCCACTTTTTTTAGAAAAAAGTGGAGCAAAAAATCGGGGAATTTTATGCAACACACGGGCCTCCCCAAAACACCAAATTCCCCCGGCCGGCGCGCCTGGGTGAAATTACTCGCAGGAATGCCTTCGGCATATTTATAAACTACTAACTCACTTTATGCTAATGAACCGTCTACGCACAAAAACGCTTTTTCTGATTTTCATGATTCCGCTTTTTTCTCTGGGACAGAAGGTTGATATGTCTCTGATGGGAGGAATGAACTTTCGCAGTATTGGTCCTGCGGGTATGAGTGGTCGTGTTACTGCGATTGATGTGGTGCAACGCAACGTCTCGGAAGTTTATATTGGTACGGCTACGGGTGGGGTTTGGAAATCGGAAAATGGAGGAACGAACTGGAAGCCGATTTTTGAAGGACAAAAGGTCGCTTCAATTGGGGATATTGCCATTTACCAGAAAAATCCCGCGATTATCTTTGTTGGTACGGGAGAAGGAAATCCCCGAAACAGCCAAAGTGCTGGCAATGGGATGTACAAATCTATGGATGGTGGGAAAACCTGGAAACATCTTGGGCTGGACAATTCAAGGAATATTCACCGGGTGATTATTCACCCTGATAATCCGGATATTGTATATGCAGGAGTGATTGGACCTGCCTGGAAACCTACTTCAGAGCGGGGTGTTTACAAATCCATTGACGGAGGAAAAACCTGGAAAAACATTCTGTTTGTGAATGACACAACGGGAGTCGCAGATATGATCATCGATCCGCAAAATCCGAACAAGCTGATTGTAGCCATGTGGCATTACCTTCGGGACCCCTGGTTTTTCAAATCCGGCGGTTCAGGTTCGGGAATTCACGTAACAATGGACGGCGGGGAAACCTGGACGAAAAAAACAGAGGCCAATGGCCTTCCTAAAGGTCCGTGGGGCCGTATCGGCCTTGCGATCGCAAAAAGCAAACCTGATGTGGTCTATGCTTTGGTGGAAGCGGAGAAAAACCGCCTGTATCGCTCCGATGATGGTGGGAATTCTTTCCAGATGACTGCAGATAGCGAAGTAGGAGATCGACCTTTTTATTATTCTGATATTTTTGTTGATCCTACAAATGAAAACCGTGTTTATAATCTCGCTTCGCAAACCACGATCAGTGAAGATGGAGGAAAATCTTTCAAAAGTGCAATGGGCTTTTTCGCCGTTCACAGTGATCATCACGCTTTTTGGATTAACCCTGAAAATCCCTCTCACCTGATTAATGGAAACGATGGCGGGCTATATGCGAGTATGGATATGGGGAAAACCTGGCGTTTTCATCATAATTTACCACTCGGTCAGTTTTACCATATCAATGTAGATAATGAAGTTCCTTACAACGTCATGGGAGGCCTTCAGGATAATGGAAGCTGGGTAGGACCAGCTTATAAATGGCAGCTTCTGGGCTCGATTAATAATCCGGATTTTATAAGTGTGGGCTTTGGCGATGGGTTTGATGTGATTCCCGATCCTGATGATTCGCGATATGGATATTCTCTATTTCAGGGCGGAATGATGATGCGTTATGACAAAAAGGCGGGTATTTTTAAACTAATCAAACCCGCAGATCCTGCAAATACAAAATTGCGCTTCAACTGGAATGCAGGAATCGCTCAGGATCCTTTTGATAATAGCACTATTTATCTGGGCAGTCAATTTGTTCATAAAAGCTCAAATAAGGGCAATAGCTGGGAAATCATTTCTCCCGACTTAACTACGAATAATCCTGAAAAACAAAAACAAGCCGAAACCGGCGGATTAACCATCGATAACACCAATGCAGAAACGCATACAACCATTATTGTTATTGAACCCAGCAGTCGCGAAAAAGGCCTGATCTGGGTAGGTACCGATGACGGGAACGTACAAATTACACGCAATGGGGGAGGGGAATGGCAAAATGTTGTGAAGAATATTAAAGGTTTACCAGAAAATAGTTGGGTAACACAAATCAAAGCTTCCTCGCATAATGATGGCGAAGCCGTCGTGGTTTTTGATAACCATCGCTACAACGACTGGAATCCTTATGTATACCGCACCCAAAATTATGGAAAAAGCTGGACTAAGCTGGTGGATAGCGATGATGTATGGGGTTACGCTCTTAGTTTTGTACAAGATCCAATAGAGCCGCGTTTGATGTTCCTGGGTACTGAATTTGGCCTTTACGTCAGCATAAGCGAAGGCGAAATCTGGAGCAAGTGGAAAGGTGATTTTCCAACAGCCTCAGCGATGGATATGGTTATTCACCCCAGAGAGCATGATCTGGTCGTAGGCACCTTTGGCCGCTCGGTATATATTCTGGACGATATCCGTCCCTTGCGCGAGATGGCGTCTAAAGACGCAAAAGTCGAAAAACAAGACCTGCATGTTTTTGCCATTCCCGATGCCTATCAGGCGATTGTGGGCATGCCAGCCTTCTTTTCCGGATCTGGCGATGTATTTTCGGGGCAAAATCGTCCTACCGGAGCCATGATTTCCTACTGGGCCAAAGAGGCTTCTGAAAAGGATTCTGTGAAGATTGTGATTACCGATGCAGAAGGAAAAGAATTCCGCACGATGAAAACTACCGCCAAAAAAGGGATTAATCGCATGTTTTGGGATATGAAGAAGGAAAGCGCCCAATATCCCGGTGGACAGGATATGTTTGGCAGCTTATTTTCCCAGGCCGTGGAGGCTTTACCTGGAGAATATACTGTTACGATAAGTGTTGGAGAGCACTCTTCAACTCAGAAAATAAAAGTGCTTGCTGATCCGAATATGGAAATTTCCATGGACGAATTTAAAAAGAACCTGGAAGCAAAAGCCCGATTTCAAAAGGCGATTGCTACGACCACTGAAGTCTATAAGAAAATGGATGAAGCCACCAAGTCGATCAATAAAGTGATGACCTTTATCGCTGATCAAAAAGGTGCAGAGG
>JAGQVA010000276.1 GCA_020438265.1 Bacteroidota bacterium | reverse complement strand
CGCCACCACACCCTTCCATCCCAGTCGTTTTCCTTCGGTGCAACGTCATGATACCATGTCCAGGTGAGGGCGGATTTTCTCATTCCTCCGATAGCGACGATGTTGAAAATGTTGATGCCCTGATAGTAAGGACGGGTGATCCAGTCTGTGAGGATTTCGAGTTCCTGCTTTCTTCCTATCAGGCCTTTGACCTGAAGCAGGGTGTAGGGATGTGCGACAAAGGCTTCGGGTTTGGGAGGAATTTCGGAGACAGTGTGAAGCTTCCTCGCCCATAGTTCTCCCAGGCTTGTTTCGCTGTTTTCTTCTTTTCGGAGTTCTTCCTGAAGTTTGGTCAGGCTGTCGACAACCAATCCTCTGAGGTCTTTGGGACTTTCATAAAAAGCAACTACATTATCGTTTTTGAGCTTTTTTTTAAGTTTTTCGAGCTGTTTGGCAGCTTTTCCCTTGTCAATGTCCCGGGGTTTGACTTCCACTTCGTCACTCATGATAAAGATAAGCCGGGGAATTTTTCTTTTTACTGCCCGGTTGTACTCCATCTCTGTGATAGAGATTCTGTGGCCTTCAGGGATATGACCATATTTATGAGCAAAGATCCCAATGTAGATGTCGGATTTATCTACCATACTGAGGGATATATTAATGGCATCTGTATCCCCGGCAGACAGATGTTCCATCATCCTGGGGAAGGTGCTGGCTCGAAGACAGGCATCTCCTACCATAGACCGATAGTCCGGAAGGTCATTCACTGTGCTGCTGACCATCACGTCTGGTTTTTCTTTCATTATTGGTTGGGTGATTTACCGAATGAGTGATTTATCCTCACAATTTAATGATATTTTATCTTTTTCCTGAGAATGATATGAAATTCTGAGGAAAGGATTATTGCCTTAACTGACAAAATATTAAAGATTTTGTGCAAAAAGTAATTTGAAGCTTTTCCAAAGCGCGAAGCGCAACAAAAAGCAGAGTTGGCATCCTGAGCAAAGCGAAGGATCTTTCCAAAGAGATATTATTTAACCACCCCTCATCATATCACGATTAACTTTGGAACGGTAAAGCACTTTTTTGAATTTGGTGTGGGAGGAAATGTGAATATTAGGAAAAATGAGGGAAGCGCTTTTGATTACAATCCATAAATAACGAAATTGAAAAGGTCACAAAACGTGTCATTTTTGATGTATGAAACAATCCAAAAGGTTATTGAACCGTTTAAAATTATCCTGATAACCCGCAATTTCTAAATAGAACCGTATCACTTTCGTTATCCCAGAAGAAAACGCACAAACAAATATGACTTTAAATAAAAAAATCCTTTTCCTCCTGATAATCAGCTTTTTCTCGCTGAATATCAATCTTTTGTCTCAACCCGAATTTGGCTCTTATGAAAAAGCCTGGAAGACAATTGATTCGCTGGACTCCAAAGGGCTTATTAAACAGGCTCTGGAAAAAACGGAAGCGATCAAAGCTGCAGCAAAAGCGCAACAAAACCAACTGGAGCTGGTCCGGGCGTTGGCTTATACTTTCAAATATCAGGGAAGACTGGTCGAAAAGTCTGATTCGGTGAATATCCGTCAAATGGAAGCCGAAATCGCAGGAGCAGTGCAGCCTACCAAAGCAATTCTCCAATCCATGCTGGCTGATATGTATTATCAGTATTATCGCCAGAATCGGTACAGGATTCTCAATCGCACAGAACTGGATAAACAAACCAGCGACTTCCAAACCTGGGATGCGCATACCATTCTCAATAAAATTGCTGATTTGTATTTTCTCTCTATTGCCCAGGAGGAAATTTTGCAGAATGAACGGATTGGAGATTATGCGTCTATCCTGGTAAAAGTAAAGGAATCAGAGACCTATCGGCCTACCCTTTACGATTTGCTGGCTCACCGTGCTTTGGATTTTTTTGATAATACAGAATCCGGCCTTACAGAACCTACGGAAAAGTTTGAGCCGGAAGCTGAAGACGTTTTTGTGAGTTCAGAAGCTTTTGTGAATCTCACATTTAATACTCCGGACAAGGATTCCCGTATCCTCAAAACTTTGCTGATTTTTCAAAAATTGTTAAAACTCCATCCTGCCAATGGTCCCCAAGCACCTTACGTAGATGTGGAAATGGCCCGTTTTCAATATTTGAAGAATCAGGCCAAAGGGGAAAATAACGATACCCTGTATCTGAAAAGTCTTCAAAATCTGGCTCGGTCGATAGGCAATCACCCTATTTCGGGAGAAGTACATTTTGCCATTGCCAGCCTTTATAATCGTCGTGGCAATAATTATCAGCCGCTTCAATCAGATCTGTATCAGTGGGACCGCAAAAAAGCGATCACTATCTGTGATGAGGTCATCAAAAAATATCCCAAATCCTATGGCGCTTCTCAGTGTGAGGCACTAAAATCTGAAATTGAATTACCCCAGTTATCACTGAAAGTCGAATCGGTCAATTTGCCTGAAGTACCATTTCGTTTACTGGTTTCCTACTCAAATATTGATCAGGCTAATTATCGCATCATTCAAGCCACAGAAAATGTTGCAGACCGCCGTTTAAGGGAAAAAGATTTCATCAAACAACTGCTGGAAAAAAAGGTCGAAAAGCAAGGTCAGATTGCCTTACAAAATCTGGGCGATTATCAGTCTCATTCTACCGAACTGGCTATGCCGGAGCTTACTCCGGGATCTTATATTGTCCTGGTCGCGTCATCGGAAAACTTTGACGTTGAGAAGGATATTTTGAGCTATTCCTTTATGCAGGTTTCGGGCCTCGCTTATTATCAGCGCACGCTGCCGGGTAAACTGGAAGTGTATGTTACAGCGCGCGAAAATGGAAAACCCGTCTCAGGCGCGAAGGTTCAATTGTATAAAAGAGACAATTCTTCCGGAGAATATACCATCTATGGTGAACCCCTTACTTCCACTAAAGAAGGGCTTGTATCCATTGAGACCAGGGACGAGGATTATAACACCTTCCAGCTAAAAATCTCTTATAAAGACGACCTGTTTACCAGTGATCGTTTATACCTCTATTCAATCCGCGAAAGAGATATTTTACCTGTAACAAAGGTTCATTTTTTTACCGACAGGAAAATATACCGTCCGGGTCAGACCATTTACTTTAAAGCCATTCTCCTAAAACAAATGGGGGATGAGCATGAAATCAGGCCTGATTATCCTGTAGAAATCACCTTCTTTGATGTGAATAATCAGGAAGTGGAAAAACGCTCTCTGACTTCTAATGAATATGGAACGGTAAGCGGTTCTTTCGTTGCTCCTACCTCTGGTTTATTGGGACGCATGTATTTACGCACTGCCGGAGGGTATCACGATTTTTCAGTAGAAGAATACAAAAGGCCCAGATTTGAAGTAAGTTTTGAACCTGTAAAAGGTGAATTTGCCCTGAATGATGAAATTGAAGTAGGCGGACAGGCCATCGCTTTTTCCGGAGCCAATATTACAGGAGCTACCGTCAATTATCGGGTCGTGAGGGAAGTTCAATATCCTTATTGGTTTGGTTATTTCTGGCGATTCCCCATGCCCAGAGCTGAATCCAGAGAGATTGTCAACGGAACTACCACAACGGATGAGACAGGTAAATTTTCTGTTCCTTTTACCCTCATTCCAGATGCCAGCACTAAAAAATCCCAGAAGCCGGTCTTTACCTACAGGGTTTATGCCGATGTCGTGGATATTACCGGAGAAACGCATAGTTCCAGTACTTCCGTGAGAGCAGGTTATATCGGTTTGGACGTGGGGATCAATGTTCCGGAGGAAGTAGATCAAAGAAATATGAAACCTTTCTCCATTCAAACCAAAAACCTTAACGGCAATTTTGAACCCGCAAAAGGAGAGATCACAGTCTCCCGATTGCAGGAGCCGGATCAGGTATTCCGCAAAAGAAGATGGAGTCAGGCTGATCAAAGGCTTATTTCTGCTACGGAATATCGTCAGAAATTCCCCCATGATGTGTATGAAGATGAGGATCAGTATGAGAATTGGCCGGTGGATGAGGAATATGTATTTAGTCAAAGTTTCAATACAGGAGATTCCAAGGAATTACTGGTTGCGGGTCTTTCAGATGCAAAGCCTGGAAAATATAAACTAGAATTAACCACCGCCGATAAAGCCGGGGAAGAAATCAAAATCAGCAATTATTTTTCGCTGGTAGATCCTAAAGCCAAAAGAGCCACCCTGCCTGTGGTTCTGGATTTATCCATGGACAAAATCGAGGCAGAGCCGGGAGAAACCGTTACAGCCATATTGGCAACCACAGAAAAGAAAGTGTGGGTGCGATTTGAGGTGGAGAAAAAAGGTGAAATTCTGGTATCGCGATTAATCAATCTTAAAAAGAGCAAAAAGACCCGAATTCCGATTGCTATTAAGGAAGTCCATCGGGGAAATATCAGTATTTCCGCCGTCACCATTGACCATAATCAGTTTTATGAGAAGACGCAGACAGTAATTGTTCCCTGGACCAATAAAGAGCTTTCACTGAGCTGGTCTACCTTCCGCGATAAACTGCTTCCCGGTCAGAAGGAAACCTGGAAGCTGAAAATCAGCGGGCATAAAAGTGAGGAAGTCGCAGCGGAAATGGTCGCAACCCTTTATGATGCTTCTCTGGATCAATTCAGCAGCAATGACTTTTACCTTTCATTATATGAGCAGCACTATCGCCAGATAAACTGGGAAGGGTATGATGGCTTTGGGTTGGAAAATTCGAGAAGATATTACGAACGCACCCTGAATCCTGCCTTTCCTTCTGCAAGAAATTATGATCAGTTAAACTGGTTTGGAGGACTGAATTTTATGTTCCGCTACCGGAATGAAGCAGGATATGAGTTTGACAGAGCCTTTATGGCTGCCCCGGCGCCCGAGAGAAGTGCGAATGATGGAAGCGTAGATTTACAGGAAAAGATAAACGCCAGTTTTTCTGCTACCGACGATGACTCATGGGACAATATTGATTATAAAGCGGAGAAGGATTCAATCGCTGGAGAAGCCGAACAATCTGATACAGGGGAGTCCAGTGTAATACCTGTTCGCAGCAATCTCAACGAAACAGCCTTTTTCTTTCCTCATCTGGAAACCAATGAAAAAGGCGAAATTATCCTGGATTTCACGATTCCTGAAGCGCTTACCCGCTGGAAATTTCTGGGACTGGCTCATACCAAAGATTTGAAGATTGGTACACTGAACGGAGAAACCGTTACCCAAAAAGATTTGATGATCGTTCCGAATCAACCACGGTTTTTCCGTGAAGGTGATCAAATGACTTTTTCTGCAAAAGTTACCAATCTCAGTGAAGAGGCTCTTTCCGGTACTGCAAAGTTGAATCTGCTGGATGCCTTTACCCGAAAACCTTTAAACCAGGAGTTTGGATTGGAGAATAATGCCCAAAGTTTTTCTGTAGCAAAAGGACAAAATGCTGCCATTTCCTGGAATATTTCCATTCCTTCTGATGTTCCGGCAGTCGTGTTACAGGTAACTGCTGAAGCGGGTAATTTTTCTGACGGAGAAGAGCACACCATTCCTGTCTTGAGAAACAGCATTCTGGTTACAGAATCTATTCCGCTGGCAGTCAGAGGTCAAGAAAACAAAACATTTACTTTTGACAAATTATTAGCTTCGGGAGAATCGGAAACTCTTAAACATCAGAAACTGACCCTGGAATTTACATCCAATCCAGCCTGGTATGCGATTCAGTCGCTGCCATATCTGATGGAATTTCCTCACGAATGTACCGAGCAGATTTTCAGCCGTTTCTACGCCAATGCTTTGGCTTCACACATTGCCAATGAGTCTCCCAATGTTAAAAATGTTTTTGACCAGTGGAGAAATTCTGCCGCCGGAGATCCAGGAGCTTTTCTCTCCAATCTGGAGAAAAATCAGGATTTAAAATCTGTCCTGTTGAGCGAAACTCCGTGGGTATTAAATGCACGATCTGAATCAGAGCGAAAAAGAAGAATTGGTTTATTATTCGATGTAAACCGCATGTCAGAAGAATTGGGTAAAACCCGTGAGCAATTGTTGAAACGGCAACTTCCCAATGGCGCTTTCTCATGGTTCCCCGGAATGTCTCCCAGTCGTTATATCACTCAGCTGATTGTACAGGGAATGGGGCATTTGCAGTCCCTCAACGTCGGCATTGCCGGAGGCAATCCTGAAATCAATAAAACCCTGACAGATGCGATTACCTATCTGGACAAGGAAATTCTGGAAGACTATGAGAAACTGGATCGACTGGGAATTGACAAGGAAAAAGATCATCTGGGTTATACTCAAATTCAATATTTGTACACCCGGTCATTCTTTACTGATATTCCTCTGAGCCAGGGTACAGATGTTGCCTATAATTATTACTACAATCAGGCAAAAGAGTACTGGTTGGAGAAAAGCCGCTATATGCAGGGAATGCTGGCCTTGACGCTACATCGTGGCAATGACTTCGAAGATGCACGTGGTATTATGGCAGCGTTAAAAGAATCTGCAATTTTCAACGCTGAGTTGGGCATGTACTGGAAACGCCAGGAAAATGGTTGGTACTGGTATCAGGCGCCTATTGAAGAGCATGCATTGATGATTGAAGCTTTTAATGAAGTGAGTGAAGATGCCAGTTCTGTGGATGAGTTAAAGGTGTGGTTATTGAAAAACAAACAAACCAATGACTGGAAAACGACTCGCGCTACTGCAGCCGCTTGTCAGGCTTTATTGTCCACAGGAACCGACTGGCTGGATCAGAATGAAATTGTGGCTGTTACAGTTGGTAACATTGCCGTAAATCCTTTCCAGCGTGAAGATACCAAAGTAGAAGCGGGTACAGGTTATTTCAAAACCTCGTGGGACAAATCTGAAATTACTCCCGAAATGGGGGAAATCAGAGTAAGTAAAAAAGAACCGGGCATTGCCTGGGGAGCACTTTACTGGCAGTATTTTGAAGAGATGGACAAAAT
>JAGQVA010000275.1 GCA_020438265.1 Bacteroidota bacterium | reverse complement strand
CCATTTCGAATAAAATACGCATCTTCACAGCTATCACTGATAATAAACCCATAATCATCATCGGGAGTATTAATCGGAGGGCCAAGATTAATAATCAGTCCTGGTTTACCGTTCATGTCAAGCTGTGTTTTGTAAATATCCAACCCGCCATATCCTTCATACCCATCAGAGGCAAAATATAGAGTCTCCCCATCTGAGGCCAGAAAAACCGTCCGTTCATTTTCGTCGGTGCTGATGGCGAGTTTTTGTGGGGTTTTCCAGTTGCCCCGGTGTTTTCTTATCAGAAAAAGATCCATGTCACTTTGTGTCGGTTCACCAGCAATCAGGATCATGGATTTGCGGTCGGGGGTAAAGGTAATTCCTCCGGTAACGACAAATTTGCTCATAATACGGCTCATTTTTCGGCCCAGGCCTTTGGGTTCTTCCCAGACACCATCCTGATAATGTACCCGATAGTATGGGCCACCTGTTTGGTCCCACATATAATTATAACTCTGGTAGTAAAGGGTTTTTCCGTCGCTGGTGATGTAAGGCTCGTCTTCGCCCAAAGAGGTATTGATGGCTGGTGGCAGACATTCAGGATCGGTCCATTGGCCGTCAATTCTTCGCGACATCCAGATGTCCCTGTCGTGGGTGGAATCTCCTACTGCAGTGCGGTAATGCTGACTCCAGGTCTGACCTCCACGGGTTGAAGTAAAAAAGATGGTGTTTCCGTCTGGAGTAATGGATAAATTCCCTTCCCGGAATGGAGAATTCAATACGTCCATCGGAGAGACAATCAACCGGTCATTCATGGGTAAAACCAAAGCCGGTTTCTGCCCAATCGTTTGTCCGATCAGGATAAAAATCCCTAAACTAATTATGATTACTTTCCACTGCTTCATACACCTCGATCACGGTAAAATTTCGGGTGCTGCCTTGATTATATTTGCCTGGAATATATCTCCTTCTCTGATGAAATAGGCGGTAGTCAGATCACCCGAAAGAACAAAACCTGACTCGTCTTTCTCTGTATTAAATGGCTGGCCGATATTGATAATTTCGCCCGTCGAACCATCGCTTTCAATCGTGGTTTTGTAAATATCCATTCCACCAAAACTATTTTCCGGAAAACCGTCAGAAGCGAAATACAATGTTTTTCCATCATCTGACAAAAATACACTTCTTTCGTCTTTGGGTGTATTCAAATTCAATTTTGCCAATTTTGACCAGCCCGCAGAGTCTTTACGCGAAAAATACAGGTCCATATTTCCGTCGTAGTCATTTCCAACGGTCCATACGATCAGATCCTCATTACGTGAAATACTCATTCCATCTGTAGCTGAATTCGATTTAAAAAACTGAGCAATATTACCTCCAAGAGCCTGTTTTTCCTGCCATTGCCCATCCATATTTTCTACAAAATAATAAGGCCCATTTTCGTTTTCCCATTCTGTAGAGCGATTCCAGGATTGGAAATACAGGCGGGTTCCATCAGGAGAAATATTGGGCTCATCCTCACCTGAGGAAGTGTTGATCGTTGGCGGCAAAACACTCGGCCATTGCCATTCTCCGTCTACTTTCTGAGAGACCCAGATATCCCCATCATAAATAGGTTTTCCCTTGAATGTGGTATACTGGCTGCTCCAGGGTTGTTCGCCCCGGTTGGACATAAAATACATGGTATTTCCCTCAGTAGTCAAGGTAAGATTTCGCTCAAAATAAGCGGAATTTAGCTGCTCTAACGGGAAAATTTCCGCCTCGCTGATCAGAAATTCTGCTCGTTTACTCAGCAGAGATTCATCCTCAGGTGGAGACTTTTTTGCATTAAGATAATGGGTTGATTCAGGTTCTGTTTCTGTATCTGAACGATTAGCAAATCGGGAGATAACGGAAAAAAAGAGAAAAATAAAGCTAAGAATGACGAGGAATATGGCAAATTTTTTCATAATACTTACCCGTTTTCAGAACCTTGTCAGAAGCTTATAATCCTCTGAACCGATCCTGCCAAAAATTGTTTTTACTCAACTTCAAATCCTTCAAAGTAGCGCTTCGCACCGCTATGGTAACTGAATAACTCTTTTGTGGACCAAAAGGTACCCAGGAGAAAGACATATCCCAACAATGGAGATTGCGGAAAACGCTGATACGGGTGTTAGTAAATTCAAATTTCTGTATATCAAATCCGCTGCTATACCCGATCTTCCAGTTGGGAGTGAAGTTTACATCTCCATCAAAATTGATGGTCTGCGTAACTTTAGGATCAACGACCCCGGGACGGTTATTAGTATAGCTAAGATTGTACCTGAATCGCAATGTCCAGGGAATATCAAAATCTACATATTGATACAGATTGTTTTGGATCTCCCGGTATTCGACTTCGTCAAAGTCTTCTGATTTCTCTTTTTTTGTGTTTTTTCTTTTGGATTGGAAGGAAGTGGATAAACTAATCTGGGACCGTGTAATACGTCCCAATTGGCCTGATTCTGTAATCATAAGCTTTTCCAGCCTTCTTTCCTGACCCGGTTCGCCTCCGAATACATAAGGATCAACATTGATGGTTCCGTTGATGCTGACTTTATTATTGAACAGGTTGGTACGTGCTCTCAGGCTAATGGGAGAAAGGGCAAAACTATCTGCTGCAAAATTATAGGACGTACTGGCTGAGATATTATCGAGTAAATTGGTTCTGACAAATTTGTCCTTTTTTTCGTCAAAATCTTCTCCAAAACTTTCTTTGCTGCGATATTTCATTTCCAGTACACTGGCCAGACTAAAACTCAGTGATTGGCTTTCTCCCCGGGTGGGACCTCCATAAATACCTTCCTCAAAAAAGCTGTAAACCTGTGTTCTTCCAAAGGTATCTACCTGTACTTCATCAAAATATCCCCATTTATCTTCGGCAAAATCCGGTTTTAAACTATAGGATACACTGGGTGAAAAACGCTGTCTGATGGCGACCTGTCTTTTGGAGCGTGTAAGTTGATAGATGCCATAAAAGTTGGTGGAAGCACTCACCGAGGTACTAAAATTCATGGCTCTTGAAAACCCTCTCAGGTTTGAGGTTCTGACTTTTAGCGCTTCAGGATCCCATTCTTTCCTGATGGTTTCCAGATACCAGAATTCGGCAAAAGTAAACCCTGGTGTCAGGTTAATGTTTTTGAATAATTTAATGGTTGTTCCTGTGGAAGCATTATGCCGCATTCCATTGCTGTAGAAGGAACTTCCCACTCGTTTGGTAAGGATGCTATCTCCACTTTCAACAATAACCCAGTCAATAGAATCCCTCGGGCGCAAAAGCACATCGGCAACAATGCTGTCGGGAAGACGATCCAGAGAGTTCTTCGCCTGCATGTTATAATTGAGCCCCAATTGTTGTAACCAGCGAAAGTTTTTCCCGCCCACATTTCTGAAAGGTGTCTGCCGTTGCATGTTAAATGTCAACTCCGGCAACTGCATGCTCATGGTTTCCTTGTTCAAATCCTGCTGGTGGCGCGCACTGAGGTTGAAACTAAACGGCAGGTTGTTGAAATTCTTGGAAAAGTTAATGGATGAGTTAAGATTGTTGGTGAAAAAATCTGTCTGGTTATAACTAATTTCCCGCTGGAAACGATTAGAACTGGATATATTTACCGAAGCAGAAATTCGTGCTGTCGGGTCAATCGGCTGGTTGTGAGACCAGGTAACCGTCCAGGCAGAAACCCGCGAGAAATCAGGGTCTGTTTTTTCGTTAAATCGCTGAACTCCATACTGAAAACTGAACCTTCCGGAAAACTTGTATCTGACATTATAAGCGGTTGTGGCTTGTAGTCGCCAACCACCTCTGGTGTAGATGTCTCCTTCCATTCTCAGGTCAAAATTGTCGTTAATTCCCCAGTAATATCCCAGATTCCTCAGGAAAAACCCCCGGTCCTGGGCTTCTCCATAGGTGGGAAACAGAATCCCGTTTTTCTTCCCCTCTTTCGTATCTGGAATAAATCCAAACGGCACAACAACAGGTATGGGAAAATCGGCAATAACCAGGTTCAAAGGTCCGCTAATTAACTGATTATTAGAGAGTCGTTTCAATTTTCGGGACCGAATATAATAATGGGGTTCGGGAGCATCACAGGTCGTGTATTATCCATCCTGGCCGTGAAAAGAACCATCGGGATGATATTTGGCCACGTCTGCAATGATATATCCTTCTCCTTCAATGACCCGCCCATCGACAACCCTTCCTTTCTGGCTTTTAAAATTATAGGAAATGGCTTTGGCATTATAGGTTTGGCCGTCCTGTGTAAATTCGGGGCGTCCCTGCTCATTGCCCAGGCTATCGGTTACTCCATTGGCATAGAGGGTTTGTTTGTTCACATCAATCCTGACCCTTTTGGCTTTCAGATCAATTTCATCGTATTGGAGTTCTGCATTTTCATATAAATAAAATATCCCTTTATCTACATCATACACGATCGAATCCTGGCCTTTATAAGTAACGCTGGCTTTCAGATCTGAAGTGGCTTTGAGTGAGTCGACGTACTTTTGCTGTGGCGTTTTTGCAGCGGTGCTGTCTCCATTCATTCCTCCGGGAAAATTCATTCCCATCCCCATGCTGTCAGAAGTCAGGCTGTCAAAAGGAGAGGAACTCATTCCGAGAGAATCGGGAATCGTATCTCCCGGAGAAGAGAGGGTTGGAACCTGAGTTGAATCGCTGATAATGGTCGAATCTGATTGAATCTGGGCCATCAGATTGCCTGACAGGAAGAAAGAAATCCCGAAAATGAAAATTATTTTTAATGGAAAAATTCCTAATATTGCGCCGTAGCAATTCGGTATGGGATTCTTTATTGACAATCTTTTTAGAGACTTTTTATTTTATCAGGTTGCAAATATAATGGAATTCATAAATACACACTAAGAGTGTTTGCTATAATTGGAAAGGTTGGCTCCTGTAATTATTTTTCTCTGTATGAAAAGCGCTAAATTTCTCTTGTTCATCTTGCTCTTGTCTGGCTTTTCAGTTACTTCATTTATTCCTGCACCTCCTGATCCTTCTGAAGGAATGATAAAAACGGTGATTATTGACCCTGGCCATGGGGGAAAAGATCCCGGAGCGGTTGGCAAAAGATACTACGAAAAGGATATTTCACTTCAGGTTGGTTTGCAACTGAAAAGGATTCTCAATGAATGTTTGCCTCATATCAAGGTTGTCATGACCCGCGATACGGATGAGTTTATCGAACTTCATCAAAGAGCTGCCATGGCACAGGATAATAAGGGTGATTTTTTCATCAGTATCCATTGTAATGCTCTGGAAAATCGCACCAAATTTGGGACAGAAACCTATGTTCTGGGCATTAACCCCGGTCAGGAAAACTACCAAACGATTATTGCCGAAAATGAGGCGATTTTGTTTGAGGAAAATTATGGAGAACTGTACGGAGGCTTTGATCCCAGTTCTCCCGAAGGATTTATCTATTTCAAATTGCTGAAAAACGTCTTTCGTACCGAAAGCTCCCATCTGGCTCAAAAAATTCAGCATCAGTATGGCGATCGCCTCGGACGCAAAAGTCGTGGGGTCAAACAAGCTCCTTTTATTGTCTTATATCTCTCTGGAATGCCGGCGATTCTTACCGAAATGGGATTCATTACCAATTATGAAGAAGAAACCTTTTTGGCTTCCGAAGTAGGACAGATATTCCTGGCAACGGGGATTTACAGGGCCGTTAAAGCTTATAATATGGAGTTTTGATGCATGAGTTTCTGAAGAAGTATGTTTTGCAGATTTGTTTCTGGTCAGGACTGATTCTTCAGCTTTTTCATACGCATACTTATTTTACTTATCAGGGGAGCGACCGGAATCTTCAAATTCTGGCAGCAATAAATCTCCTGGAAGGAAATGGTTATTCTGTTCAGGAGGCTTTGGTTGATGATTTGTCTCAGACGGTTTTTTCTCCATTAAAAGGATGGCCTCCCGGGTATAGTTTGCTGATTATTCCTTTCTATTTACTAACGAAAGATATTTTTCTCAGCGCTGAAATCATCGCCTGGCTGGGTATTTTTCTGTGTTTTTCAGGTGCGCATTTTTTATTACAACTATTGAACCCCCACATTCACCGATGGGTTTATCCTTCCTTATTCCTTTTCTGGGGAATTTCCTTTACGCCTTTCCATTTTACCGCTGCTGCTGATGAATGGGCTTTGGGATGTTTTTTATGGGGAACGTTTTTCTGGCTGAAACTTTGGCTTCATCATGACAAAAAGTGGCTGCTAACGATTCTCCTGGGTACCCTGTTTTTCTGGATGGCGGGACTGATTCGGTATGCCTATTATCCTTTTTTGCTGGTACCGGTTGGAATCGGGGGATTGGTTTACTGGATGAATCGGGATGGAAAAACCTGGCTAACCAGTAGTATTTTTTCTGTAGTCGCATTGGTCAGTTTATGGATGATTTCTACCCCAATGGTTGGTACGGTGAATGCGCTTTCGGATGTATATGCTAATCAGAAGGTTTATTGGGAGAATTTGGCATGGATGGATGCTTTTCCGGTTAAATCATTTTTTTATCTGAGCGTGGAGGGAATGGCGAATAAGGTTGGGGGGATTGCGCCGGTTTTTGGCACACTGATGAAAGGAGGGATGTTAATACTTTCTTTGGTTTTGTTGTCGATTCTGTTTTCCTGGAAAGAAACGGGGAAATGTTATCCTGGGTGTAATTGTCATCCTGAGCTTGTCGAAGGATCTGAGTACCCCGAGCGAAGCAAGGGGGCTCATGAGGACCAACGGAACGCAGAACGCTCCCTCACGTTGTTCGGGATGCTTAGATCCTTCGCATGGCTCAGGATGACAATAAGCCCTGAAAAAAAAGCTTTTTATATACTCAGGATCTACACCCTCTCTATCCGCCTCATCACAACCCTCATGCTGGTATTCCTCTCTCTCAAAGCTCCTGCCACGATTTTTGGTGAATTTATCTGGACCTACGTCAGGGAAACACGTTTT
>JAGQVA010000274.1 GCA_020438265.1 Bacteroidota bacterium | reverse complement strand
GTGGGACAAATGGAATCTCGATGCAGTTTATCCGATGCTCTATAATGATTTTTACCTGGAAAAACCGGAATGGATTGGCGAGGTAACCAAAGAGGGAGTTGAGGCAATTGACGGTAAAATCCCTTTTTACAGTGGGTTGTTTATTTGCCCAAAACCGGAGAAAAAAGGCGACGAAAAAGACCCCGAAAATCACGGATTACTTCCTGAAGAAATCGAAACAGCGGTGCGGGTTTCTATGGAAAATGGGGCAACGGGAATTTGTTTGTTTACACCCGGTAGGATGACAGAGGCGCATTGGGAGGCGTTTGAGAAGGCGATTTATCGTAGATATTGAGAATTGGAAGCCACTGTGCATGCAGATTGCATGCATGTAAATTTTTTCATATCTTTATAAAAAAGAAAACTATGCCTTCAATACAAGTAAGGGATTTACCAGAACATATTTACCATGCACTCAAAGTGGCTGCGAAACATGCTCGGCGTAGTTTGAGTCAGCAAGCTATTATTTCTCTCGCGAAGGGACTGGATATTCCAGTTGCTTATCAGAAACGACGAGAAATAGTGCTGTTAGAGATAGAAAAGAATGAATCACGGCTTAAAGGATTGTCTCAATTGGACATTACTGTATTTATTAGAGAGGATCGGGACAGATAATGAATATTGTATTAGATACAAGTGCTGCTTTTGAGATAGTTTTATTTCGACCTGAAAGAGAAAAAATTTTAGAAGAAATAAGTAAAGCAAATATTGTTTTGGCACCTGATTTATTCTATTCTGAAGCAGGTAATGTAGTATGGAAAATGTATCGATTTGAAAAGAAAAAACTTTCTGACTATGAGTTGGCACTACACTCTGTAATTAACTTAATTGATGAATTTCATAGCTCTGAATCTCTCTGGGAGAAAGCTTTTCAATTAGCCTGTGAAACCGAACTTACTGTCTATGATTGTATATACCTTCAATTGGCCCGTGAGAGTAAGGCAAAGCTTTTTTCTATGGATAAGAAATTGAATAGGAAGGCATTGGAAATAGGAATTACTGTGCTTTTTTAAGTATGTCATTTAGGGTGCCAACAAATAATGAAATCCGTAATTGAGAAAATAAGTAAAACTAATTTTGCTTTCGACGATCTGGAAGCACTCTCAAAAGATTTTGCCAAAATTTTACAACTTGTTTCGAGTATTCTTTCCAATCAAGAAAAGGATATACTAAGACAGGACTTTGACTTTTACACAGACAAAGCAATTTATCGGGTTTTTCATACCTTTGCAGGAGGTATAATATTTCTTCGAGAACCTGAGACGATTAATGTTATTACCATAGAATTTTATTCCCAATTGAATAAAGCCATAGCTTCAGTGGTATATAGCTCCGAAAAAAGAAACGCTAGAAATACCAAGTATAAACCTGATGCAGGAAAAATTGAAAGTCTAACCTGGAACTTACAAGGTATATTTCCTAATTTCAGGAAGCATCAAAATGGCATTAAGATAGTTTTGATAGCTATCATAGGAAAGGTTACCAAAGATATTTGTGAAAATCTGAAAAAACACAGTTGGTTTATGGAGTTTGAACAAGACTTTGACGTAAATCTTTTTTTGGACGGGGAATTAGTTTTCAATTGTGAGGTCCAGACAAGTTAATATGCTAAATTGTAAAATGGATAGGATAAAGTCATACCAAAATATTATAAAAGAGGCTCTGAAAACACACGCCTCATATCGGAGTAGTGATATGCCAGATATTGATAATCAGTTAATTATCAATGAAAAAGGTAGCCAATTTGTAATGATAGTTTCTGGCTGGTATAGAAAGGAGTATATTCACAATATTGTTTTTCATATCGAGGTTAAGGAAGAAAAAGTTTGGATTTATGAAGATCTCACAGATGTGGGGATAGCCAATGAGTTGATTGAAAAAGGAATTCCCGAATCAGATATTTTTCTTGCATACAATCAGCCCTATAGCTCTAATTACTCACGGGCAAAAGTAGCCTGATCGTCTATATCCGCACCGGCAACTCATAAACCCGCTTACCGATTGCCCGATAAATCGCATTACAAATCGCCGCCGCCACCGGCGGCGTAGAAACCTCCCCTCCGCCCATAGCGGGTTCCTCTGGTCGGTCAGTCACCGCGACTTCTATTTCTGGTGTATCTTTATAGCGCAAAATATCATAAGAAACCCAGTCTACACTTGTAATTTCTGTTTCGCTGAATTTCACTTCTTCTGCCAAAGTCCACGCTGCTGCCTGGACAATTCCTCCTTCTACCTGATTTTTGATTCCATCCAGATTGATGACTTCACCCACATCAACTGCGGTCCAACACTTCAGCAGTTTTACTTTTCCTGTAGACGAGTCGACTTTCACCTTCATCGCCATTGCACAATAAGAATCGTAGTTTTTATACCGTGAAAAGGCAAACCCAATTCCTTCTTCAGGGCCTGTTTCTTCATTTTTGATCATCGTTTGCACTTTGCGAATCACATCAATGGCTCGTTGATCAGAGGAATGTTCAATCCGAAATTCAATGGGATCTTTGCCTGCTTTTTCTGCCAATTCATCCATAAAGGATTCAATCGCAAAAATATTTCCAAAAGAGCCCAGGCTTCGCAAAGATGAAACCCGAAGTGGTCCGTCAAAATAATGGGCTCGTATCTGCATCTCAGGAATGACATAATAAGGATCACCATTGCGATGCCCTCCTGCCAGATATCCTCTGGATTTCAGGGAAACGGGGGGATTTAGATAACGTGCTGGCAAAAGCGTTGCGGCTTCTTTATTGGGACGGGTACTGTGGGAATCGGTCCAGATATCGGAACTCCAATATTTGATTTTTCCATTTTCGTCAAGACCCGCTTCCAGGGTCATGCGCATGGCAGATCCATAAGGTTCCCAACGATGTTCATCCTGGCGCGACCAACGCACGCGTATATGTCTGCCGGGAAAGGCCATTGCCAGAATGGCAGCATCCGCCGCTGCATCGTCAGCAACGGTATGACCATAAGCTCCTGGTCCGGGAGAACTGATGACATGGATTTTATCCACCTCTAATTCGAGCATGCTGGCAATTCCCTCCCGCATGGGATAAATGCCCTGGCTATGACTCCAGATATGTAGGATTTCTCCATCAAACATGGCGATGCCGCAGGCTGGCCCCATCGCTCCGTGCATGGTGTAAGGCTTGAAATAAGTAGCGTTTAGTACTTGATTCGCAGATTGCGAATTGAAATTCACTCCTTCTCCGTGGGCAATTTCAGGTTGAGAGGCAATTTGTTTTATGTGATCTGCCAGCTGGTCTTGTGGAGGAAAAATTTTCGGTTCACTCCATTGAGTATAACGGACTAATAGTTCTACCGCTTTTTCCGCCTGATATTCTGTTTGTGTAATCACACCAAGGAAATTTCCAATACGCACGATGTGCATAATTCCTTCAGCTTCACCTTTGAAACCAGCAGTATCAAAATCAATTAATTCAGACTGATAATTGAATGGGCGGAGGACTCGCGCATGAACCATTTCCGGGAATCGCAAATCGTGAATATACAGAGGTTTTCCTTGTACCATTTTGGGAACATCTTCCCGGGAAATTGCTTTCCCTACATATTGATAGGCGGATTTGGGTTTGAGTTTGGCGGTGAGCGGAACTTCATCTTCTATCTGTTTTCCATCAAGAATTTCTGCAAATGACAGTTTTTTCGCTCCGTCTGCTGTTGCAATAAATCCATGATCAGGTTGCAATTCATCAGCGAGAACTCCGAGCTTTTGGGCAGCGAGCTCAATCAGTTTTTCGCGGGCTGCTGCTGCTGCGTATCTGACAGCTGTAGCACTACCTTTGATGGAGCCACTACCTGCCGTGTATCCTTCATTGGGTGTGACGCCCGTTTCAGCGAGAATCACTTCTACCTGATTGAGATCCATATACAGTTCCTCCGCAGCAACTTGTTTAATGGCTATTCTGATTCCCTGCCCGAGTTCTACCTTTCCGGAGAATATTTGTACCCGTCCATCAGCCAGAACCTTCAACCAGGACTGAATGTGGGGAGTGCGACGAAGGCTACCCGGTAATTCTTCCAGATTGACAGAAACGGGAGGAAGGTAAGGCAGTTTTTCTTCGCTTTCAAAGCAGGCTGGAAGGAAGGGAATAGCGATAGTTAAACTGCCAAATGTTTTTAGAAAGTTCCTTCTGGAAGAAGATGAGAGGGTAGAGTCAGACATTTTTGCGATTTATTTTCTGAATTTACAGAAATCATTAAAAATCTCTGCATAAATTTATATTCTAATTGTTTGCTAATGACTAATTC
The DNA here is from genome assembly GCA_020438265.1 of Bacteroidota bacterium. Taxonomy (GTDB): domain Bacteria; phylum Bacteroidota; class Bacteroidia; order J057; family J057; genus JAGQVA01. The sequence goes on along the minus strand of JAGQVA010000274.1, from coordinate 2,661 downwards.
TGAAAAAGTTGCTCTCCATCGGACTTGTATCTCATTGCTGGAAGAAAAGGTGATAACCCTGAAACGCAGTATTAAGGATGCACAGGAATCTGCTTATGAGGATGGAAAAGGTAGTTCTGATGATGAGTATGACACATCCCGGGAAATGATCCAGCAGGAGATTGACAAACAGGAAGATCTGCTTTTAAAGACCACGCTGATGATCAAAAACCTGAGAGAAGTTGATCCTCGTTTACCACTTTCTAAAATAGAATATGGCAGTCTGGTCAAAACCAACGAGGGGATGTATTTTTTCTCGGTGAGTTTGGGGAAAGTTGTCGTTGAGGGAAAAACCTATTTTGTGGTTTCCCTGATTTCTCCCATTGGCAAAGCGATGGAAGACAAAAGAGTAGGGGAGAAAGTGGAATTTATGGGCCGGAAGATTTCGATAGAGGAGATTGTGTGATAATTGTTTTTATTTCTGAATTGGCAATAAAACCAACACCGCCGCTGCTGCTGCTGTCATCGTATCTTTGGGTTCGACAGTTGCAATCGGATAATCAAAATCCCCCTTTTCGCCCGGAAAAACCTGTCCGCCAATAATGGTGGCAATAGGCGATTCCCAAATGCCTTTATCCCCACGATAAACCTTTCTGTCTTTGACAGTAGCGATGGGCGATTCAAACCAACCCTTTTTTCCCTGATAGATTTTGTCTCCGTCAATGGTCAGCAGAGGTGATTCCATGAGATTTTTTTCTCCTTCGTAGATATGATCGCCCTCACGAGTTGCGAAGGGTTTTTTGTAACGTTGGGAGTCGCCGATATATATGTGAACAGGAGTATTTGACATGACTTTTGAATGTATTTCAAAGCTAAAATAGGACTTTCATTTGGATATTACTGATTATCTGGAATAAAATTGTGATACAAATGACTTGCCTGCTCTTTAAACGCTTTTCACTTTTCCCCCTTAATCTTCTTCTCCAATAACACCAGCACCGCAAACAGGATGATACAAATCGGAATAATAAAAAAATAAGACCAGAGAATCGCACCGGCATCATTATCCCCAAACATATTTCCATCGGGAAGAGAAGCGATAAAGGCGCGAATCAGTGGCGAAAGAAATAACAAAACATTGGCGGCGATAAGCACATACCAAAGGCGGAATCTTCGGGTGGAGGGATCGCGGAGTACGAAAATGGAGGCTATTACGAATATGATAAGAATAATGATCATGAGGATGTATATTTATAGATGGGGCGGAGGCAGGAGAATTTGAATCAACAATCAGTGTTTTATCTAAAGGTTCTTTGTTTCTTAAATCAGTTCAAATAAGGCAAACTAATTCAAATTAACCAAGCCGCAACCAGGTAATTAAAGCCAAAGCCAAACGCTAAATTAATACACACAATCACCCTTATCCCCCTTCACATAATAATCCTTATAATTTTTCGCTTTGGGATCCATACAGCCTTTCAAATTCAGTAATTCGACTTTTCTGAATTCAATCGGATGACTCTCACTTTGCAGGGAAATATATCCTTCAATCAGCGGTGTGCCATCTACTTTTGCTTCTTCGTTGAATCCACTTACAGTTCCTCCTCCAACTTGCGGTTTTGTATATTCAAGCACTGTATCTCCCTCTACGATATGTTTAATCAGAGAATCTCCGTAAACGATGACTTCGGCCCTTACCCATTGATCGAGGTGATAGGTTTCGGATGAGGAATTAATACAATGGTTTGTAAACAGTGAATCTCCCATGAATACATGAGTTCCCGGTGTACACAGATTGTTGGTAGGCCGGGGATCAGTACCATTTCCTCCCAGTAATTGGGCTTCAATAGAAATGGGGAAATCCTGGTCTACTCCCATGCTCTCCGCAGATTGCGAATGGATCATCATTCCGCTGTTGCGCAGGGCCCAGCCTGGTCCTCCGGGGCATTGTTCGCCGACAAATCGGTATTCCACCGCCAGGATATAATAGGAAAAAGGTTCCTTATAAAAGATATGGCCAAAAGCCTCGTTAAACTGATCATAGTTATCATAACCTACTTTCATCAAACTGTCTTCGACTCTGAAAGTATTACCAAAATTCTGGTTGAGTTCATATCCCCGGATTTTTACATCCCAGTTGGATATGTCTTTACCGTTGAATAATTGCTGCCATTTTTTTTCAGAAGGATTTGTTTCTGGCTGACAGGCGAATAGTAACAGGAGAGGGGTAATAAGGGAATAAACAATCGTTTTCATATACCCAAGGTAATAAAAACCTGTGAGAGCAAACTTGTATTTCTTTGGTGAATTGATGCGAAATGCTTTTTTTACAAAAAAATAAAACCTATGCGCGCAGCAGTCCTCACCTCCTATAATCACCTCGAATGGCTTGAAGTCAAAACTCCGGAAATCAAAGCCAATGAAGTTCTTGTAAAAGTCGGAAATGTCAGCATTTGCGGGAGCGATCAGCACATTTTTGATGGTTCATTTCATCCCCGCACCAGGCTCCCTTTAATCCAGGGACATGAGTTTTCCGGGACGATTGTCGAAGTGGGGAAGGAGATTCGCAATTTCCGAACCGGCGATAGAGTGGCGATTGATCCTCTTCAGGCCTGTGGCAAATGTGCTGCCTGTAAACGGAATCATCTTGCGGCTTGTACTTCCATCAAACTTACAGGAGTA
>JAGQVA010000273.1 GCA_020438265.1 Bacteroidota bacterium | reverse complement strand
ACGGGAAAATTCCCCGATCGTTTTTGGGAATTGAATTCAGACAAGGCGTGGTAGGGGAGAATGGTAATTCGGAGTTTCCCATGATTGCCGGAATTGTCAGCGGAGGACCATCGGAAAAAATCCTGCGCAACAAAATCAATCATTATATTACTCATGTGAATGGCCAGTCGGTAAACAACCTTCAGCAACTTTGGTCCATGCTGGAATTGCTTCCTCCCGATAATCCGGTTTCGCTGAGACTTGTCAAAGATGCCAGAGGTTTTGGTATTGATACCGTTATCTTTAAGGCTGAAAGGCTGAATTCGGAGAGCTTTTGTAAAATTGGTTCTTATTATCTGGATACCCAAACGACTGGAAATACCCATACTTCCTCCCATGCTTCCAAAGCGGTTCATATCCCGACTGCTGAACTGGAGCAATTGGGAAAAACCGTCAAATTGATGGCCTGGGGAAATGTGGTAAGCAAACTGGATCTAAGCCAGATGACGAAAAATAACGCAAATATTTCCCAAAGAAATCATTTGGAGTCTATGAATTCGTTATATTACTAGTGTTTCTTGTTGATTAATCTAAAACCACTGCAAATGAGGATTCAGCGAAAACTGGCCCTGGTTGTTTTATTGTTTTTGATGAAAACTACCTGGGGGCAGTATGACCTCCCGGAGGAATATACATGGGTAGGAGAAGTATATGAAAATCTTCTGCATTCTATGCATTATGACGGAAGAGTTCCGAAACTGAAAATTGCCGAAAAAGAAGATTTGATGGCTTATGCGATTGTTGATGAATTAGGCTCAGAAATCGGCGTAGAGGAAAAAACACTGAGAATTTTAGAAGAGTTTGGGGACAGGAAAAAAGATGCACTGGCTCCTATTTTAGCTCATGAACTGGTCCATGTTGTGATTCAGCGCAAAGAACGGGATCAATCCATGAGTAAGTTTGAAGTGGAAGAAGCATTGGCTGAGCAGCAAAAGGTTATGGAAGGAGAAGCAGACCAGTTGGGAATCCTGCTGGCGAAAATTGCAGGTTATGATGTCATTGGTTTTTTCCCTTCTGTCATCGAAAGACTCTACCAGGAATATGACCTTCCGGCAGAAATGCCTGGTTATCCCACCTTAAATAACCGGCGTTTGAGTGCAGAAGAATTAAAAGCCCTGGATGATAAAGCGAAATTGTACGAGGCTGCCAATTATTACAGTTTGTTGGGACTTCATGAAAGTGCCATTGGTTTGTACGAATATATCAATAATGACCAGGAAGGCCTTTTTGTCATTCCTGAATGTTATAATAATATCGCTGTCAATTATTTACTGAGTGCCCTGCCTTATATCGAAGCCAAATCGCCCGATATGGTTTATCCGATTCAAATCGACCTATATTCACGCCTTGAAATCGTAAGAAAATCCAGTGGAGACAGTGAAAACAGCCACCGCGTGAGAAGTTTGCTGGAAGGTGCAGAAAACGCTCTCATGAAAGCCATTCAACACAATCCCCGGTACGCTGCTGCCCAGATAAATTATGCCTGTTTGTATGATATAGAATCCAAATACGAATCAGCACTTGGCAAAATTAAAGACGTGCTGCTTTATGCGGAGGGAGAAGATTATGCCAACGCTCAATTGATGAAAGGGATTATTCACGCACATCTGGGCGAAAAAAATCCTGCGGGGGATGCCTTTAGCGAAGCAAAATCAGGTCCTTATATTCTGCCTAAAGAACACGCCAAAGCAAATATCAGAAAACTGAAGAACAAACACACATCCATGCCTCGTATCCACACTTCCTCGGTCTGGAATAACGAAAAAATGGATGGCATTACCCTCGAACTCATCAGCAGTTATCGCGACGCAGGTAAAATTTACGACATCGCAGTATCGAATCAGGACCCCATTCTGAATCTTGGGCTGATTAGTTTTGAGCATTCACAGGCTTATATTTTGCGCAAAGAAGTATCAGGCAAAGAAGACTGGTATTTTATGCAAATCACCAATGCAGATTATCCCGGCATCTCAGGACAGGGAATTCGTATTGGAGATAAAGAAGAAAAAATCATTTCTGCCTATCGCAGCGAACCCAAAACCATTCGTTTTGTCAGTGAAGGAAAGGCCCTTATCTATGAAGAACAAGGGATTGTTTTTATTGTCAACGATGAACATGAGGTTACCAAGTGGCTGGTGTTTGGGACAGAATAAGTAATCGGGTTTTTCTGTATTTGCGGGCTATCTAACAGCTAAGAGCATGTTGTCATCCTGAACGTAGTGAAGGATCTAAGCATCACAAGCGTAGCGAGTGAGTGCAAGGGAAATGGGTTATGTATTTAGCTCACTCACTCTGTTCGTGATGCTAAGATCCTTCGCTTCGTAGCTCAGGAAGACGCAATGCGTCCATTTACGATTCAACATGTGCGCTGCACATATAAAGAAATAACAGTACCAATCACGAAAAAATCCATTCAAATCCGTATCCCAACACACTCTCCGGGTATCTATCATTGAACCTAAGTACCAACGCAGTGAGTTATGGACAGTAGTCTGGATATTGAATTTGGATTTTTGTCGCTGAATGAAGAAAATTCTCACGATCTTGTCAGGAAAACTCATTCAAAAGCGAAAAAGATGTTTAAACTCTGGGGAAAACCTGAGTACACCGAAGCAGAAATCATCAAAGGTATTCAAGCCGGTAGTGGTACCATATTCGAGTACTTATACCGCAGATTCAAAAACCAGGTGATTCGTCATGTGGTGGATCATGGAGGTTCAAGAGAAGATGGAAAAGATATTTTGCAGGCAACCCTGCTTTCTATCTTCAATTACGATTACTCAAACTACCGTTTTAACGACCAGTTTGAGCCGTTTTTTGTAGTTTTTTATAAAAACGCCTGGAAAAACAGAGTTCGCACCAGATCCCGAAGACCTTCGCTGGTTTCGATTGATGATATGGATGACTTTGACATAGAAGACAATGATTTTATGCAAAGCCTTGACGAGACAGGAAATCTGGCAGAGAAACGGGCCCGTATGGAACAAATCGCCCGGGGCTTTGAAAAACTCAGTCCTAATTGTCAGAACATATTAAAACTGTTTTTTGAGGATGGTCTTAGCCCACAGGAAGTATCCGATTACCTGGGGATTTCTTATGGCGCGACCAAAAAGCGGAAGCATGATTGTATGAACCGTTTGAAAAAAATGATTGATAAAGATTCTAAATAAAAGATAAAATGGATTACCGCGATTACATTATCCCTTACCTCAACGGAAATCTCGAAGGAGAAACGCTGAGCGGGTTTGAAAAACATCTCCGTGAGAATCCTGACTTTTCTGAAGAAATACATTTTCAGAAGGATGTAATGGATTCTCTGGTTTATATGAAAGAGAATGAATCGCTCCGTGCTTTGAGTAAACAAATCAGAGCCAGAGACGATCAACGCGAAAAAGTCAGACGTATCGCTCCCATCGGCGCACTCTCCCTCGCTGCTGCAGTTGCAATTTTCTTCCTTGTTTTTTCTTCTAATTTGGGAAATCAGGCTTATCAAGAGGATTTTACAGCCTACTTTCAGCCCACTGAGATGAATCAGGTGGTGTTGCAAAGCGAAGAACTGGTTTCTGCCGGAGACGAAACTCCTTTGAAAACTTTTGAAAAAGGGAAAGAGTTATATGCGCAGGAGCAATACAAAGAGGCAATTTCTACCTTTAATCAGGTCATTGCGACAGGAAATTATATTGATCAGGCTACGCTGTATCAGGGAGTTGCTTACCTCGCTTTGGGAAAAACGAGAAAAGCAATCAGGAAATTTGACGAAATCGTTGAATATCCTTTGCACGCTACCTGGTATAAAGGATTGGCAAATCTCGAAATAGGGAAAGCTGATCAAACTGAAATACTGATGAAAAACCTGCTGGAAATGGAAGCGGATCTGCCAGCATCAGAACAGATTTATTCGGCTCGTGCGGCTGATATTCTGGAAAGACTTTCAGAATAGGGAACCCGTTAAGGCAAAAAATATGATATGAGGAAACGCTTTACTTATTGAAAAAACACGCTATCAAAAGCCCCGGAATGTAAAAAATTCACGGGGCCTTTGCAGATATACAAGGTTTTTGTTAAAAATCAGTTATTTTTATGAACAGAATCTACTAGTAATGTATAAATATTTTTTCATCTGTCTGCTCATCGGGATTGCTACGGAACTTTCCGCTTCCTCTGCTCCGGCCTCAGGCCATCACATGAGTAATGAAAAAATTGTTTCCACCCGTTATCCCAATACCCATAAAGCAGTAGTTCAGGTCTGCACTCCCCCATCTGGAAACAGAAAACTCCTGGGATATGGAAAAAACCGCCTCAGTGAACTCTCTTCTATGAATGCGATGGCGCATTTGCGGGAAATTTTGGGAAAACCTGAAATTCACCGGGGTTCGGGATTTGTTTATGCATACAATAATAAAAAATACATTATCACCAATGCCCATGTGATTGACGGAGGAAATCCTGATAACATCTATATTAACCAGGGCATGAAAAAAATTCCACTGCGCCTGATTGGCGGGGATACTTTTTATGACATTGCAGTTCTGGCATTTGCCAACCCTTCCCAAAGTAATGAGTTTAAATATACCCTCACCTTCAGTGATCAGAAAATCAATTATGGCGGGAATTATCTGGTAGTCGCCAAACCCGATGATTTATCAGGTCATTCAACGGCAGATCAGGCACAAAGACCTACTTATCCCTATTATTATTCCAAAGGTGGAGTCGTGGGTATTCAGCCTGCTGAGGGTCCTTACGCAGGTCAGTTATTCTTCGACACAAATGCCGATATTATTCCTGGTTGCAGCGGGAGTCCTCTTCTCGATGAGAATGACCAGATTGTTGGAATCAATACTTCCCGCTCGGAGTCAGGTAATACACAAATTAACAGTTGTCTTTCCGGAGCATGGGCCAAAGAGATTATCAGCAGAATCATCAACAACCCCGATCATCGTATTTCCCGTGGTTTTTTGGGGTTGGTCTTAAGTCAGAAAGGACTCTCAAGAGCCCCGATTGGTGGGGTTATCCTGAAAGATCTGATTCCGTCAAGTCCTGCCTATGATGCGCTTAACAATACGATTGACCGTGGTCTGAGACTGGTAAGTGTAAACCAGGATCAAATCAATAATCTGGAACAAGCGCTGGTTTTGCTGGATCGTGTTAATCCCAACGCTGATGTGGAATTGACTTTTGAGCAAATGAATGAACCCACAAGGTATGTTTTTACAATCCGGCCCAAGCCATTTGGTGATCGCCAATTGGAAGAAATTGCTTCACATTTTCTGGATCGATACGTTCCGCTGGAACCTGTTCAGCAGGAGCACCAGTTGGAATTAAACGGAAATTTTAATCATCCCAATATCAAAATAAAAGCCCTCGACCCGGTCGGCTATTGTTGCGCTTTAAACGACGGCCATGTTACCCTTGATGGTTCGGGTGGCGACAATTCAGCCGAAAAAAAGATTTTTACGGTGAAAACCCTCAAAGATCTGGGTGTTTTGGTGCGCATGGGAGCTTATAATGATGGTCATGTATACCTGTTTGGACATACCAATGATGTCTTCAAACGGGTTACCCTTTCCCCGCAGAATTTTTCACAAGGTAAGTTGAGATTATTGTATTACTAATCGTGCAGGATGATAAAAAACGTGATTATATGGAGCCTGATTTGGGGAGCCTTTGGAGTGGTATGTGCACAAACGCCTTTTGCTTCCAATGCCACGGTTGATAGTCTGTTACAGGAAATTTATACCTTAAATCACAACCGTCCGGAAGGGTATCAGAAAGGCATGGCTCAGGCATTTTGTCAGATCGGGAAAATAACCTACGCACAGGGAGAACATGAGGGCGCTTTTTCCCTTTTACAAAAATCTCTGACTTACGCCCAGGAAGCTACAGCTTACCGCATAACGGGAAACATCCATTTAGAACTGTGCCAATACTATATCGATCAGGAAAATGTAACCCAGGCCTGGCAGGAAGCAGAAGAGGCGGAGAAGTCGTTTCAAATGGTAGAGGATGAATACGCAGTTCGTCGTGCCAATGCTTATAAAGGCCTTATTTTTTATCAGAAGAAAGAATATCAAAATGCTTTTGACCTCTTGTGGAATGGCCTGGACCGGGATCAGGAAAAAAGGTTTTTTGGACCAGCACTCGATTGCGCTTTGAAAATGAAAATGCCAGATAAAGGGCTTGAAATCCTCGACAAAGTTCTGCCTTTTTCACTCAGGCATTTTCAGGAGAATCTGACCTATCGCCAGGCTCTTATAGGATATTATGTGGGGGATGAAGAGGCTTATGCTTACGTGCTGACACCGACCGAAAACCAGATTGTTTCTCTCGGTAAAACCGAAGAAATCAAAAAAGTATATTCTACCTATCAGACAAAATATATCAACAAAGCGCAGGAAAGCGACATTGCATTTGAGCAAAAAGGCGTCAGAAAGCACTTTTTTCAACTTTCCTCCTGGTTGTACGACCTGCTCTGGGCACCGATAGAAAAAACAGACCTGCTCAAAAACAAATCTCTGATTATCGTTCCTGACGGCCTGCTGGAAGACTTGCCCTTTGAAGCCCTGATCAAAGACAAACGCACGAAACCCTTTCATCGGTATCACTACCTGATTCAGGATTACGAAGTGCGTTATTATCCCGCCTTCATTTTTACGCCCTCACAGGCCCATCCCGAACTCGTCGAAAAATACCAGACCTACCTCGCCGAAACGCCCGGCAGCGATGAAGTACAGGCATTGCGCAAAGCCCGGATGAAAATGATCAAAAGCAAATCCGAATATTCCAATCCCTGGTACTGGGCGATCTATAAGGATGAAAATTAGGAGCTAGTGGTTTGTCAACCCTAAAGATTGGGGTTGAGTGTAAAGCTAAAATTTCGGAAATTAAAGGCGAAACGACTCCATATTTATGAAAAAGAAATACATCGTCCGCTTGAGTGAACCAGAACG
>JAGQVA010000272.1 GCA_020438265.1 Bacteroidota bacterium | reverse complement strand
AAAGTGTTGCCAGATTAAACCAGGTCCGGGCCATTCCCAGTGAATCTTTTTCCATTTCTTTTAGCGCGAGAGATTTCAGGTAAAAAGCCTCCGCCTGATCATATTTTTCCTGCTTTCGGTAGATGATTGCGATATTATGGAAGAGTCGGCTATTGGGCTGATTGACCTGATTGAGGAAAACCGCTGCACGCTCATATTGGACCAGGGCCTGATCCATTTCGCCCATATAGTCGTAAGCAAGGCCCAGATTAATCAAAACTTTGCCCGCTTCCAGGGTATCTTTTCTGCTGAGGTGGGTAATTACAGCCGTGTCAAAAAAAGGAATTGCTTCCGAAAATTTCCCCTGATAAGCCTTACTTAACCCCTGATATAAAGACATAAAGGCAAGTCCCTTAGAGTCGTTGAGTTTTTTTGCCAAATCCAATCCTTCTGTTGCCAGCGTGAACATGGTATCAGGAGAGAGGGTTCGGGTCTCTTTGATGTATTGGTGAATCGCCCGAACTTTGGCGGTATCGTCGGGCAGAGATTGGAAGGGCTGCGTTTGGGCGAAAAGCGGGAATAAGACAAGCGAGATTAGCGTAGGAATTTTCATAGGCTTAGACTGGGAGAATGAATATGCTAATCATTTGGAACATTGTCAATTAAGCAATTTTTGGGTTGAGCCTGTTTTATAATTTTGGATCAAACAGATCTTAACTTTGGATCGGGCTTGGGAAAGCCCGATTACTGTCTGGCTTTCGCGGGTGTGGGTACAGGCCTCTAGGCCTGTAATTTCCCTGATAAGCCTAAAGGTTCTTAGTACCTCTTACCCAAGGGTGGAGAATGTAGTCGGACTTTCTCAAATCCGACCCTGTACCAATATCAGCAAGATCCTGGCTTATCAAACAGGGCAAGTTCTAAAAAACCCATTGACATTGCATTCAGTCTATCGCCAATATTTAAGTCCCATTTTTTTATGACAAATAATACCCAATTCGCAGAATCTCCGCAAAAACTCCTGCCGCAGTTACTTCTGCTCCCGCGCCAGGCCCTTTAATTACAAGAGGTCTTTCATGGTAACGATCTGAAGTGAATACAATCATATTATCACTTCCTGAAAGATTATAAAAAGGACTGGTTTCATCGAGTTCCTGCAGGGAAATAAAGGCTTTATCTCCTTCCAGTGTAGCAATAAACCGCAATACCTTTCCCCTTTCAGCAGCAGCGGCTCTTTTGGCTTCGAAGAAGTCATTATTATTGGCCAGTTCTTCCATAAAAGCTTCAACTGTCGGAGCATTCAAACAAGCTTCAGGAAGGATATTTTCTATTTCTATCTCCTCTGCCTGCATTTTCAAACCTGATTCACGGGCGAGAATAATCAGCTTTCGGGAAACATCTTTTCCGCTTAAATCTTCCCTTGGATCGGGTTCAGTAAACCCTTTTTCTTTGGCCTCGCCAACGATTTCGCTGAATTTCCGGCCTGCGACAAAAGAATTGAATATAAAGGAAAGAGAACCAGAGAGAACCCCTTCTATCTTGCGGATCCGGTCTCCGCTATAGACCAGATCATTGAGTGTTGTAAGTACCGGAAGGCCTGCACCCACATTGGTTTCATAGAAAAACTTCACGCTATTGCGATCTGCCAGGCTTTTCAACTGGATATATTCCTCATAAGTTCCTGATACTGCAACTTTATTGGGGGTAGAAATCGAAATACTTGAACATAAAATCTCAGGGTAGTATTTGACAATTTCCTTATTGGCAGTATTATCAATAAAGACACTATTGGGAAGGTTCAGGTGAATCATTTTGTCGACAAATTCCCGCAAATCAGACGTTTCCGAGGAACCTGAGAGCCTTTCTTTCCAGTTTTTCAGATCAATTCCCGCCTGATCAAAGATCATCTTTTTGCTGTTGGCAAGAGCAACTACCCGCAATGCGACATATTGATTTTTCAACAGGAATCCCGCTTGCTTTTGAATTTGCTCCAGGAGAGTTCCGCCTATAAGTCCCACTCCAACCATGAACAAATTCAGCACATAATACTCAGAAAGGAAAAAGACATCGTGAACGGAAGTCAGGGCTTTTGCTTCGTCTTCTCTCCTGATTACAACTGAAATATTTCTTTCTGAAGACCCCTGAGCAGTAGCGATCACATTGACTCCGTTTTTACCTAACGCAGTAAAAACCCGGCCGGAAATTCCGGGCTGAAAACGCATATTATCACCAATTGCTGCGATGACAGAAAGGTTTCGTTCGACTTTAATCGGATCAATTAATTTTGCCTGGATTTCCAAATCAAACTCATCTTCAATGGCAAGTTCTGCAATTTTGGCTTCCTGAGGATTCACCGCAAAACTAATCGAATGCTCAGATGAGCCCTGTGTAATCAGAATAGCATTGATATTCTTATTCGCCAATACATTAAACAACCGCGCAACATCCGAAGATCTGCCAAACAAAGCACTTCCCTCCAGCGTCAACAAAGCCACATCGCTGATAGAAGTAATGCCTTTGATGGCGTATTGGTCTTTAACCACTTCATCACTAATCAGGGTGCCTGGTGCTTCAGGGTTGAATGAATTTTTAATTCGAATAGGAATTTTTTTCTCCAGCGCGGGAATAATGGTAGGCGGATAAATCACCTTTGCTCCAAAGTGAGACATCTCCATGGCTTCCTCATACGTCATTTGTTTGATTGGGAAAGCCTGTTTTACTTTTCTGGGATCAGCTGTAAGAACTCCATCTACATCCGTCCAGATCTGGATTTCGCTAGCATCGAGTGCGCCGGCAAAAATTGCAGCAGTATAATCTGATCCCCCCCGTCCAAGGGTGGTAGTAATGCCATCCTCGGTTGAGGAGATAAAACCGGTAATGACTGCTATTTTTCCTCTGTTTTCATGGTGATGACGTGTGATATTATGGTAGGTAATATCCTTTTTGATTTTTGCAGCACCGTATGTGTCATCCGTCTTAATCAATAGACGAGCATTCACAAAAATGGCGTCCACACCTTCATTCTTCAACACTTCACTCAGAATAAAGGCATTGCTTCTTTCCCCAAAACTGAGAATATAGTCCATCGTCCGTGGAGTAAGATCTCTGGTCAGATACAGACCTTTGAGTAGATTTCCAAGCTCTGTTTGACCTTCTATAATTTCCTCCAGGATAGCAGGATGGTTTTCTTTATTTGTAATTAGCTGATTGACAACGGCCCGGTGACGCGCCGAGAAAGCTTCCAGTTGTTCAAGATATGCTTCGCTACCAGAAGCAGCGATACGGCTCATTTCTACAAGCATATCCGTCACCCCTCCCATAGCAGAAACTACTACGGCAATTTCTTCCCCTTTTTTGGATAAAGACTGAACGATTTTCGCCACATTGGCGATTCTTTCTGCTGAAGCAACAGACGTGCCCCCAAATTTTAAGATTTTCATGACAATTTTTTTCGAAATGGCAAAGATATCGTCATTTCTTTAAAAAACTATCAGATGGGATATATATTTGGCTTTTAGCTAATGGCCAAAGGCCAATAGCTAAAAGCCCTTTGCCAATAGCAAAAGGCGAAGGGCCAAAAGCTAATTCCTAAACCATCATCGGCTCTCCCTGAATCAGTTCCAGAAATTCATCAAACAAGTAATGACTATCATGGGGTCCAGGAGAAGCTTCAGGGTGAAACTGCACGGAAAATGCTTTTTTGTTTCGGATGCGAATTCCTTCAATGGTGTCATCATTGAGGTTGATATGAGTGATTACCACATCGGGAGATTTTTCGAGTTCTTCTCTGGCCACACAGAAACCGTGATTTTGAGAAGTAATCTCACATTTTCCGGTAAATAAATTTTTCACCGGGTGATTTGCTCCACGATGGCCGTTATGCATTTTATAGGTTTGCACATCACAGGCCAGGGCAAGAATCTGGTGTCCCAGACAGATTCCAAACAGAGGTTTATCAGCCTCCAGGATTTTCTTTACTGTATTGATCGCATAAGGCATCGCAGCAGGGTCACCAGGACCATTGGAGATGAAGAAGCCGTGCGGCTCAAAGCTCATTAAATCCTCATAGCGGGTTTCAGCAGGAAATACCTTCAAATAACAACCTCTGGACGCCAGACAATCAAGGATATTTTTCTTCACTCCTACATCCAGTACAGCCACACGAAATTTGGCATTAGGGTTTCCGTGGAAATAGGGCTGAACCGTACTTACTCTGGTTGACAGTTCCAGTCCTTCCATAGGAGGACAGTTTTTGAGCAATTTTTCCAGTTGTTTCTTATTCGTAACCTCACTGGAAATAATTGCATTCATTGCGCCTTTATCCCTGATATGGGTCACCAGATAACGCGTATCGATGTCAGAAATACCGACAATATTATTATGAGCCAGGAAAGAATCGAGAGATTGAACGGCCGTTTCTCTTGAATAAAGCTGAGAAAAATTACGGACAATCAGCCCTGAAATTTTCGCAGAAGAACTTTCATATTCTTTCTCATGGACTCCATAGTTTCCAATATGGGTATGGGTTTCAATCAAAATCTGTCCATAATAGGACGGATCGGTAAATACTTCCTGGTAACCAGTCATGCTGGTATTAAAACACAACTCTCCGGTGGTTGTACCTTTCTTACCAATAGATTTACCTTCAAAAAAAAGCCCATCTTCAAGTAGGAGATAGGCCGGTTGTTTCTGGATATATTTCATAAGATCAGACTAGTCTAAAATCGATTGATCATTTAATGGAATTCGTTCGTAAGGGATTTCTTTATCGTTTCTCAACTTCTCTACCATATCCCGAATTTTTTCTTCTGTCAGGTTGTGGAGATAACGGCGGTTAGTTATCTGACACATAGGTGCAGTATCACAAGCTCCAAGGCATTCCGCTTCTCTCACCCAAATTTTTCCATCAGCACTTACACCGTTTTCATCGGCTTCGATGTATTCTTTCAGGTATTTCATCATTTCCGGACCTCCTACTTCCAGACAGGAAAAGCAGGTACAGATTTCAATCAAGTGCTTGGGCACTTTCTTTTTGAAATACATGGTGTAGAAAGAAGCAACTCCATACACATGTGCGTAGGGAATGTCAATGGTTGCTGCTACAAGTTTGATGGCGTCCAGGGACAACCATCCAAATTTCTCCTGAGCAATCCATAATGCAGGCATCACTGCAGATCGTCGATCAGGGTACTTGGCAACATGTGCCTGAATTTGCTCGATTTCGGCCGGGGTAAACGTATATTCTATATTATCCATAGAGTGGTAATCATAAAATCGGGGTCAATTTAATACCTAATCTTCATTCTTTTAAATTTTGTGGAAATATTTTTCACATTTCCTGATTTTCCTTGCGGGTAAGATCAAGAATTAAACTGATTTTTTCCTTTCCGTTTATCCTCAGAAATTAACCTTTCGCGATGAGATCATGGCCGATTGAGGACAACAGGGCAAATATTCATCATTTAAATAAGTATCTTTATATGAACCATTGAGCAATCCCTGACACAAAAAGAGTACACTCAATTTTTTTACAACAACAAAACAAACACGTCAATTGATTGCTATATGAAAGGTAATCGCTATTTCTTCAAAATATTCGCGTTAGTCACCGAATTTATCCTTATCAATATCTCATGTAAGTTTGCATACTTTTTGAGATTTGGAGAGTATGGGACTGATGTATATGAAGATTATTACGTTTCTTTTTTCACTATTTTTATCATTACCTGGATTGGTGCTTCTCTCTTCACCAATGCCTATGATTCGCGTAATCTTCTCAGTCTCAAAGAGTTTGTTCGCAGTCTGTTTACAACTCTTTTTATCCACATTTTCATCATCACCATTTATATAGTCAGTGTAAAGGCTCAGTATTTGTCGCGCCTTTATCTGGTATATACCTATTCCACTTCTCTTCTTGGAGTAATTACTTTCCGGTCGATGCTGATTATCGCCTATCGGTATTATAATAGCATGACCTATAATATCAGGAAAATTGCTTTGGTAGGTCCGGAAGAAACAATCTCTGAACTATATAATTTTTTCAATTCAAAAAATACTACCGTTTATCACTTTCTGGAAACAATTCCTGAAAATATCACAATTGAGGCTTACCGGGAATTAACCAGGGCTACAATTGACGAGCTGAAAGAATTTTGCCTGAAAGAATCGGTCAATGAAATTTACATTTCCCTTCCGCTTACTTCGGAGGAGTTGATCGAAGAACTCAGTACCTTTGCTGATGATAATTTTATCTACTTCCGCATTGTTACAGATTTTAAT
Organism: Bacteroidota bacterium; assembly: GCA_020438265.1. GTDB lineage: Bacteria > Bacteroidota > Bacteroidia > J057 > J057 > JAGQVA01. Next base: position 734 of record JAGQVA010000272.1, on the reverse strand, counting down.
GTTTTGAAGTCCCGGCAAATCAGCATTGATTTTTTTGGGCATATTCCTATCATTTCCCTGCGTCAGGAACCACTAAAGGTATTATTGAACCGGGTAATGAAACGAGGTTTTGATATTGCCTTTTCGATATTTGTGATCATTTTTGTTTATCCGATTTTGATTCCGATTATTTCTATCTTGATTAAATTGGAATCCGAAGGGCCTGTATTTTTCCTCCAGCCTCGTTCTGGAAAAAATAATAAAGTATTTACTTGTTATAAATTCCGCACAATGAAGGTAAATGGAGAAGCGAATGAGAAACAGGCTACCAAAGGCGACCCAAGGGTAACCAGAGTCGGAGCTATTTTGCGGAGAACCAGCCTGGATGAATTACCCCAGTTTATTAATGTTCTGCAAGGAGATATGTCAGTTGTGGGGCCAAGGCCGCACATGCTACACCAAACGGATGAATATTCTCAAATCATCGATAAGTATTTATTCAGACATTTTATTATGCCTGGTATTACTGGTCATGCCCAGGTCAATGGATTTAGGGGCGAAACGAGAGATCCGATTTTAATGAAAAAGCGGGTAGAGTATGATAGCTGGTATATTGAGAACTGGAGTATGCTTTTGGATATGAAAATTGTTTTATTGACGATTTGGAATGTGTTTAGATGGCAAGAAAACGCATATTAGTTTCTCCACTTTTTTTAGAAAAAAGTGGAGCAAAAAATCGGGGAATTTTATGCAAT
>JAGQVA010000271.1 GCA_020438265.1 Bacteroidota bacterium | reverse complement strand
CCCAGACCCAGAATTTCAAAAATCTGAGCTCCATGATAGGATTGAACGGTTGAGATACCCATTTTGGAAAACACTTTCAGCAAGCCATAATTAACAGATTTTACATAATTTCTATGCAGTTCTTCTTCTGCGAATTCCTGATAGTCTATATGCTCTTGTCTCAGTTTGCTCAGGCTTTCAAAAGCCATCCATGGATTAATGGCAATGGCACCATAACCAATAAGTGTTGCAAAATGATGGGTTTCGCGGGCATCTCCGGTCTCTACGATCAATGCAGTTTCTGACCGGAGTCTCTGATTCATTAGATAATGATGAACTGCTCCGGCAGCCATCAGAGCAGGAATAGGGGCTTGATTTTCACCCGCTTCCCGGTCGCTGACGATCAGAATGGTTGCTCCGTCTCTGATTGCCTGTGCGGCTTTTTTGCAAAGGGTTTCAATGGCTTCTTTTAAAGAAGACCCTGGTTGGAAGGTAGCCTGAAGGGTGGTCGCACGGTAGTCAGGATGATCGATCTGCCTGATTTTTTCCAGTTCTGTATTCGTTAGAATTGGCTGTTTGATTGCGATATGCTTACAGGAATCAGGTTCGGCCATCAAAACATTCTTCGAACCACCTATCCAGGTACGCAGGGACATCACCAGCTTTTCTCTGATCGGGTCAATAGGCGGATTACTGACCTGGGCAAATAATTGCTTGAAATAATGAGAAATATGCTGGCTTTTTTGAGAAAGAATAGCCAGTGGGGTATCGGCTCCCATGGAACCTACCGGCTCTGTTCCCAAGGCGGCCATTGGGCCCAGTACAACTTTTAGTTCTTCGCTGGTAATCCCAAACAATTGTTGTTTTTGGATGAGGGGTAAGTCATCGCCGGGATATAGCGGTTTTTGCAGGGGTAAACGTGATAGTCTTGTTTTATATTTTTCGAGCCATTCGCCGTAAGGATGTTCATTCGCAATCGTATCTTTCAATTCTTCATCACTAATGATGCGGCCGGCATTCAGGTCAGCAACAAATATTTTTCCAGGCTGAAGGCGTCCTTTTTCCTTCACATTAAAAGCCTTTACAGGCAAAGCTCCTGCTTCGGAGGCCATAATCAGGCGATCATCTCGGGTAATGGTATAACGCGAAGGCCTCAGGCCATTACGATCAAGGGTCGCCCCTACGATATTTCCATCAGTAAAACATACCGATGCAGGCCCATCCCAGGGCTCCATCATAGTAGCATGATATTCATAAAATGCTTTCCGCTTATTATCCATCAGATGGTTGTCCTGCCAGGCTTCCGGAATGACCATCATCATGGCGTGAGGAAGGCTTCGGCCACTCATCACCAGGAGTTCGACCATACTGTCGAGATTGCGGGAGTCGGAGTGTTTGCCATCACAGATCGGAAACAGAGATTCGATTTCTTCCTGTGAAAAGTAAGGAGAATGCATCAGATTCTCTTTGGCTCGCATCCAGTTGACATTTCCGCGAATGGTATTGATTTCTCCATTATGGGCAATGTAGCGGAAGGGTTGTGCCAGTCTCCATCTTGGAAAAGTATTGGTAGAAAAGCGTGAATGTACAAGAGCAAGGGCTGAGGTGACTTTTGGATCCTGTAAATCAGGAAAATAAGGTCTGACCTGATCGGTCCGAAACTGACCTTTATAGACAATGGTTTTATAAGAAAGTGAAGTGAAGTAAAAATTATCTCCAATTCCGGGTACATTTTGATTAATGGCGTGGGAGGCTGCCCTACGGAATACAAATAACTTCCTCTCCAGGGTTTCCGGGGCTATATTTTGCTGCGGCTCGATGAAAATCTGCTCGATCCAGGGCGCTCCTTCATAGGCAACCTGTCCAATCCAATCGGGATTTACAGGCATGTTTCTATAGCCAAGTAAGTTATATCCCAGTTTTGTGACATATTGATTCAGGATTTCACGGCACTGTTCCCTTTGTTTTTTATCTCTGGGAAAAAATACCATTCCGACCCCGTATTTCCCAAAATCGGGAATGTCAAATCCTTGTTTTTTGCATGCTTCTTTAAGAAAATCGTGAGGTACCTGAATCAAAATACCTGCTCCATCTCCGGTATCCGTATCCGCTCCGGTAGCCCCTCTATGCTCCATATTGGTAAGCATTTTGAGAGCATCTTCAACGATTTGATGCGATTTTTTTCCCTTGAGATGTGCAATAAATCCAATCCCGCAAGCATCATGCTCCATTTGGGGTAGATAGAGAGATCGTTGGTTAGGGTCTTCTTTCATCTGCAAAAAAAAGTTTAAAGCAAGAGCCAGCATGGGCAATGACCAATATAATCATGCCCAATCACTTGCAACCTGATAAAGTGTTGGAAATAAGTGTTTAAAAAAGCCAATAACTCACCGCCAATTATTGTGTTTTTTACACAAATTATGAGTTATTAACGGCAATTATACGAAATAGGAATGAATTTTTCAAATAATATTGTGATATATTGAATTTCTTTCAAAAAAGAAGGGTGAATGTTTGAAATAATATAATCCGCAATGATTCATTTATATTCCTTTTAAAGGGAAGAAATGCATGATGAGAGAGTTGCTAATAAGCATAAAAAAAGCATGACCACCCAAAAGAGGCAGTCATGCATGAATTACTGATTTATATTTTTTATCAATGGAAAAGCGTTTCAGCTTAAGCTGAAACCTTTACACTCGATACAGTTTCGATAATACGTCCAGCTACTTGGTAAGGATCAGCAGCTGAGTTTGGACGACGATCTTCCAGCCATCCTTTCCAGCCGTTTTCAACCGTAGCGATTGGAATACGGATAGAAGCACCACGGTCAGAAACACCATAGCTGAACTGGTCGATAGCCTGAGTTTCATGTAGTCCAGTAAGACGAAGGTGGTTATCAGCACCGTAAACGGCGATATGTTCTGCGATTACACCTCTGAAAGATTCACAAACGAGGTCGTAAGTTTCTTTATTACCAGCATTTCTCAGCAGTGAGTTAGAGAAATTACAGTGCATTCCTGAACCGTTCCAGTCTCCCAATACAGGCTTACAGTGCCAGTTAACAGCGATACCGTATTTCTCCGCAGTTCTTTCCAGCAGATAGCGTGCAACCCATACCTGATCTCCAGCTTCTTTGGCGCCTTTGGCAAAAATCTGGAATTCCCACTGACCGGCAGCCACTTCAGCATTGATACCTTCGACGTTAATGCCAGCGTCTATACATAAATCGAGATGTTCTTCAACGATTTCTCTTCCGTAAGCCCTGCCAGCGCCAACACTACAATAATATGGTCCCTGGGGAGCTGGATAACCACTTTCCGGGAATCCTAAAGGTTTATTAGTACTCAGATCCCAAAGGAAGTATTCCTGCTCAAATCCAAACCAGAAATCGTCGTCATCGGCTGAAATAGTAGCTCTTCCATTAGAAGCATGGGGTTTTCCAAATGAATCGAGAACTTCACACATCACCAGGTATCCGTTTTTGCGGTCTGGATCAGGAAAAATAGCAACGGGTTTTAACTGACAGTCAGAAGAACCGCCGGGTGCCTGCTGGGTGGAACTACCGTCAAAAGCCCACATAGGGCAGTCTTCCAGCTTACCGCTAAAGTCTTTAACAATCTTGGTTTTGCTCCTGAGAGTTTGAGTAGGAGTATAACCATCCAACCAAATGTATTCGAGCTTAGACTTGGACATAATTAATTAGTTAAAAAAAGTAGGTAATGATAATTAAGTGTTCTAAAAATCTGCTGCAAAATTATTAAAATAAAATAGAAATAGACAAATTTTTGTAAAATATTTAATGATTACAGGTCAAAAATGATATATTTTTAATGAAAATTAAAATTTTACTTGCATATTTTTAAAATATGTAGATATATTTGTAAAAACATTAAAAAATAAATCAAATTTTTAATAATTCCTCAAAATTGGTAGATAGAAATTAAAATTAACTCTTTATTAATAGGATTTGGCTTGTTTTTACTTTATAAGCAGTAGATAAATGATAATATAAGGAGTGAAATGGTGTGTTGGGGGAATTTATAGAGCTATTCTTATTTTATTCATTAATTAATTTGATATTTCTGGCAATTAATTTCAAACTAAGGATCATACTAACCTAAATTATTTGTTGTAACTCAATTTTTCTTCTCCTAGTCAAGTGTAAAACGGAGATCCAAAATCTTTACTATTATGGATGAAATGTTATTGGATTCATTAAGTTCAGGGGCAACAGCTGCACTCGCTGATTCCCTGATAGCGGTTAAAGCTGCAACAGCGGAAGTAAAAGCGGCTGCCGAACATTCGCTTTTTACTGCCAACAACGTCTGGATGATGTTATCCACGGCTTTGGTTTTCATCATGCATTTAGGATTTGCCGGCGTAGAGGCTGGTTTTACCCAGGCAAAGAACACGGTAAATATTCTTTTCAAAAATACCTTAACCCCGGCGATTGGTTTACTAACCTATGCCCTGGCAGGCTTTGCCCTTATGTACCCCGGCGAGTTTAACGGTTATCTCGGATTTGGTGGAATGCTGGGAGTGCCTGAAGGTGGTCTCGACGCAGGATATGCCAGTGCCGGATATACTTACTGGACTGATTTCCTGTTCCAGGGAATGTTTGCCGCTACGGCAGCCACAATTGTATCAGGAGCTGTTGCTGAAAGAATCAAGATCAGTAGTTATCTGATTTTTACTGCTCTTTTTGTAGGGCTTGCTTATCCAATCATTGGTTCCTGGAAATGGGGCGGTGGATTCCTCGATGAACTTGGTTTTTATGATTTTGCAGGATCTACCCTGGTTCACTCTGTAGGTGGATGGGGAGCCTTAGCCGGTATTATCCTTCTCGGCCCAAGAATTGGAAAATACAGAGATGGTAAAGTAAATGATTTCCCCGGTTCAAGTGTGCCTTTAGCCACGATTGGTGTTTTCCTGCTGTGGTTAGGTTGGTTTGGATTCAACGGAGGATCTGTACTTTCTGCTGATCCCGGAGCCGTTTCACTGGTACTTGTAACCACTTCTCTGGCTGCCGCCGCAGGTGCTTTAGGAGGTGTCATTACTGCTAACTTCATGTTTGATCGCCTTGATCTGGGTATGGCTTTGAATGGTATTCTGGCAGGGCTTGTCGGAATTACTGCCGGAGCGGATCTGATGTCTCCCTGGGAAGCAATCCTGATTGGTTTTATTTGTGGTTGTGTGGTAGTATTTTCTGCAGTAACCCTGGACAAATTCAAATTAGACGACTGTGTAGGTGCTGTTTCTGTACACCTGACCTGCGGAATTTTGGGAACTTTGTTTGTGGGTATTCTGGGTTCAAAAGCAGGTCTTGGTCAGTTTCTTGACCAGCTTACCGGTGTAGCTGTATCTGGTGTTGCTGCTTTTACTTTTGCCTTTGGTGTTTTCTTCCTTCTGAAAAAATTATGGGGTATCAGAGTTTCCCCTGAACACGAAGCTAAAGGGTTGGATAGCCACGAGCACGGAATTCGTGGGTATACCATTACCTTCGACGAATAACCTTCATCATCAGTAAGCCGATTGCTCCTTTCCAGCAATCGGCTACTGGTTTCTCTTACCAGTCAAGCTGGTTTATTTAACCTCTTTTTTTATGCCCTTTGCCCGAGAACTGAAGAGCCTTGCTCTTTGGCTGGAATTCTCTACCCCTGAGAGTGATAAAAATGACCTTATATAACCAATCAATTTCATATTCACTATGAAGACTTTAAATCTAACACTCTTATTATTAATTCTGGCATTCTTTACTTCCCTAAGAGCTCAGGATACGGAAGAAGAAGAATCTTCAAAACTTCAAATTTCCGGATCTGTAGATACTTATTATAAGTATGATTTTTCAGGAACAGCCAATATTCCTACCAGTTTTGGGGATGAACAAAATTCTCTTTCCATTGGTATGCTTGACCTTACTTTTGAGAAGGCTGAGGGAAAAGCTTCTTTCCTGGGAGAAATCGCTTTTGGACCCCGTAATGCAGGTTCGGCTGGCCCTGGTCCTATTGGGTATGTGGTTGGGGAAGGGGAAAACAAAACCGAAATCACAGCCTTTGCTCCAAGAATTCAAAATCTGTATGTTTCTTATGCTTTTACAGACAAATTATCCCTTACCGGAGGTTATATGGGTACCTTCGTCGGATACGAAATTATTTCCCCTACTGGTAACTTCAACTATTCAACTTCCTATCTTTTCACTAATGGGCCTTTCCAGAACGCTGGTGTAAAACTGGATTATGCTTTTAGTGACAAATTTGCAGTGATGGTTGGACTGTTTAATCCCTGGAATGTTTACACCGCTGATCCTGAAATCGGTCCTACGAGCATTGGTGCTCAGGTTTACGTTTCTCCGGTTGATGGATGGGATGCTTATGTAAACTTTACAAATGGTGCTAGTGGAATGGAATTTGACCTGACCACTACCTTCCAGGTCTCGGATGCTTTGATGATTGGATTGAATGCAGCATCTTATTCAGATCGTGCTGATACTGCCAGCACTTTTGCAGGTGCCGCCGCCTATCTGAATTATGCTCTGACCGACGGTGCAGCTTTGGGTCTTAGATATGAGTATTTTAAGTCCAATTCTACCATCGGAATCCTGAGCTCAACTGCAGATGCTTCAGTGAATGCCATTACCCTTTCCGCCAATTTGGGTAAAGGACCCCTGATCTTAATTCCTGAAGTTCGTTATGACGCAGCGAGTGAAGCGATATTTGTGGATGCAGCAGGTACTGCTACCAAAAGTGCCGCACAGGTCCTCGTTGCCGCTGTTTTTTCGTTTTAGACAAAACTATCAAAACTTGATTCTAAAGCCTTCCTTCGGGAGGGCTTTTTTGCTGTTGGCCTTTAGCTGTTGGCCTTTAGCCTTTGGCTATTAGAAGTTTGCCAACAGCCAAAGGCTAAAAGCTAACAGCCAACTTGGCAATCTTTCCGGATTTTCAGAACTTTCCCGCGTAATCAAATATTCAACATTCCAGGTATGATACAATACAGGGTAATTGCGTTTGTTCTGACCAGTC
>JAGQVA010000270.1 GCA_020438265.1 Bacteroidota bacterium | reverse complement strand
AAGGGTATATTCCCCCGGATTATGCAGGCGGTATTGACCAATTTCATAGATTTCTTCGGGAAATATTTTTGCCTCAACCGAATCACCTGTATTATAAAAAATACTCAGGTCAACAATGGAAATACTGTCACAACCATCCCAGGTTTTCAGCGAATCAATATACACACCAGCATCGGAAATAAGGTTATTTGCAAAATAATAGGTCTCATCTTCACAAATGGTAATCATCTCAAAGGTCTCTTCAACAGGCTTTTCATATTTAAACGAAGGAGTTACCCGGCACCCCAGAATGGGGCTTTCTACTTTTACCTGATAAGTCCCGTCTCCGTAAATATGGCTCAATACAAAACCTGTCTCGCCAACCAGAGCAATCCCATCTTTATACCATTGATAAGTTGTTGAATCAAGATCAGGAATTTTCATCGTTATATCTGTATCACAAGGATGTCCCGTCAGGCTGATCTCAAAGTCAAAAAGATCTTCTGAGGCCAGAATCAGGTTGTCAAAAAAATAATACAATGAGGTCGTCGCAAAGGCATTTTGACAGGGCGGGCCAATGGCAATTGCATAAATATCCACTGTCGGGGTGATATTGATTTCTACCATCTTCCATTCATTGGATCCAGAAACGTTGATCGCTCCCAGCCTTCTCCAGCCAGTTCCGTTGGCAGGACAACCATATCCGGGATCTCCAAGGCCAAAAGGCAAATTGTCGCAGTCTGTGCTACCAAAAAAGGTAACCTGGATGGGGGGTGAATTAATCGGATGGGTAAATCCAATATGAAACCTGAATTTATAGGAAATCCCTTCTTCCAAAGGATGTGTCAGGCAGGCACCTGTATATTCTTTCCAACCGGGTTCTGAGTTTGAATTACCAAAACGACCATCCCGAAACCCTACACAACCATTCCCGTCCGGGATCGGCAAAGGAACCGGCAAACCTTCCCAACCCGTCCAGCCACAGGTATTGAGATAATCGGTCGTTGCCTCCGAAGCCTGAATCCACTCGTTGGCACAATTCATTTGCCCCCGGTTACTGGGACAGCAATTATTATCTTCAAAAGAGGGGTTAGGTATCAGGGAAACGGGTTCCAATATCTGGCATTTGCAGTCAGAATCATTGAGATCTATCAGCCCGTCGCCATCATCATCAACAGCATTATCACATATTTCCACAGGATTTTGCTGAGCATTTACATGAAAGGAGGAAGCTATCAAGCCAAGCCATAAAATCCATAGGAGAAGCTTTTGGTTAGCCATAAAGGTAGTTTTTATAAATATAGAGAAAATGATTGAAAAATATTAACTTTACATTCCTTGATATCATGGTAGAAATGAGAATGAGAGAAAGATATATTGGCACTTACGGAGGGTATCAGACAGGCCCTCTTTTATTTGTTTTGGGAGGAATTCACGGCAATGAGCCAGCCGGAGTTTTTGGCCTGGAAAAAGTTTTTCAAAAGCTTGAGGCGCAGGCTCCCCATTTTAGAGGAAAACTGGTGGGAATTTGTGGCAACTGCCGCGCGCTGGCCAAAAAACAACGGTTTATCGACCGGGATCTCAACCGACTTTGGTCAGAGAGAGAAATTCAAAGAATACTTCATTCCTCATCCAAAGAGGCCCTCAATTCTGAAGAAAAAGAACTGCTGGAAATTCTTTCGGTTATCGAAAAGGAAAAAGAAGGAGATTTCACTGCAAGGGTGATGATGGATCTTCACACCACATCTGCGCCCGGAGGGTTTTTCAGCATTGTAACACCCAAACCCAGAAATCGCGAACTGGGCACTGCTTTATACGCCCCGGTTATTTTCAATTTGAATAATTCTCTGGATTCTACCACCAATATTTTTATGGATAATCATGGATGGCAGGGTGTTGCGTTTGAATCAGGCCAGCATGACGATATTGAATCGATGGTTTTGCATGAAGCAGCGGTTTGGGTAATGCTGGAAAAAGTGGGTTGTATCCACCGGGATGATATCGACAATTTTCAACAGTATCACGATCTCCTGGCTGAAGCAGCTAAATACCTCCCAAGATTTGTGAATGTGGTTTACCGCCACGAAATTACCCCTGAAGATCAGTTCTCAATGGTACCGGGTTATGTAAATTTCACCCCTGTGAAAGCGGGAGAATTACTGGGAAGAGACCGCAAAGGCATGGTCAAAGCACCCAAAACAGGGCGTATTCTCATGCCTCTTTACCAGCCTCAGGGAGAAGAAGGTTTTTTTATCGCCGAAGAACTGGAAAAACCCTTAATATGATTTTCTCCAGAGAAGATGCCTGGACAAAAAAGGTAAGTGATTTTGCCTTTATCGAAGGGATGTTTCGCAATCTTTCGGAAGAAGAGGAATTTACCTTTCAACTAACCAATGACCGGGGAGAATACATCAAATGCGCCGGGACTATGCGCAGGATGATGGTTGAATTTACACGAAACGAAAATGGACAATCACGAAGATTTATCTTAGGAGTCTCTAAAGAGGATCGTTCTCCCACATTTTTAATCACTCCCAAGCATCGCATTCCCTTAAATCAAAATGAATTTTTGATGATTGAAGATGCGGCGGTTTGTTTTGAGGCGTTTTTTGCGGGGCGGGAGCTGCCTAATGCGTTTAATTGGAGAGAAAGTGATGCACCCCATAAAAAAAACCAGCAGTAGTACCTTGTACCACCACCGGTCGTTGCTTTTCCCACATATATGTGACGGAAGCTGTTTTCTTACCTGACCAGATTTTTTATTTTTTTCAAAAAAAAACCGGCAGCACCTTTAAAATGCCACCGGTAACATAGCTTTTCCCATCCTTCAATACCATTAGGGAGAAATAGGTTACCCTGGGAATGAGATTTTTTTTAATTGGCTGTTAGCGATTAGCCTTTGGCTTTGGGCCTTTAGCGAGCCAATAGCTAAAAGCTAATAGCCAAAGGCCAGCATCACTCACAATTCCCCTCACTCCCACTCGCTACCGCATCCCACCAATGCGAAAAACCCCAACTGAGAAATTTCCCCATGGAGGAATCTTTGCGGTAAAAATCAAAATAGGTTTCGACGGGTTTAGGACCTGTTTGTTCATCAAAACAAATATTGATGATCCGGGGATCACGGTCTCCGTTGGCACGAAATAATGAGGTTTGAAATTTGAGGATTTTCACATCTATCCGATCGGTAACCATGCGATTACTCCTGATAAAAACGGATTTATGAACACGGGTAGTCAATTCAAAAGGAGAAATGACAAGGATATAATCGAGGTTTTTGAGTGATTCTTCGGGCGTAATCATTCGGTTATTAACCGGATCGTACGCATCCCGAAAAGCCTTGCCTTTGGGTAAGTCTGCATTTAAAAAATACATGGAATCAGCACTGGTTAACGCTTGCAACTGGTCGCAAAGCAACCAACCCAGCCGAATCATAAATTCTTCTTTTTGTTGGCCTGCCCAGGCGCCTTCATCATCAACTTTGATAAACTGATTAACATATAAATACAACTCTTCGGGATAGGAAAAACCCTTGCTGCTAAAATAAACACCTGTTTTTTTGCCTTTAAAAGGATTTACCTGAGCCTGGACACCAGAGGTCGACATAAAAAGAAAAATAAGACCTGTCACCCAGGCCCACAGGTATTTAGTCAACTGCATATAATCTCTTTCTTAGTTATGATCAACAATTTCTTCGAGGTAAATCCGGCTTTTATCCGGGTTAAATTCTCCCATCGAGCCATCGTTGACAATCGTTCGGTTAAATTTTTTAATCAGCCCAATATTTGGTGCATATACTTCATAGGAAAAAGCCTCCCTGATCAATCCATCCGTTTTTTCCTGGACAACTACCACACAATTTTCATAAGTGATACCCTGTACGGTAACAGCTGTATCAACATTCTGGTAAAAATATTCCAAAACTCCCTGGTTATTATAGAGATTCCCATTCCATGAAACATTTTCACTAACCGGGAATTTCAAAATCTGATACCGCTGGTTCTCCTCCACCCTTTCCACATAATATTGGCCCGTTCTGGCGCTATCAACATAAAGTGTATACAGGCGACTAAAAGTAAAATTAAAATCCAGCCCACGGCCCCAGGGTGATTTATACACTTCCAGTTTTCGGGTTTTCCGCCCAACCAGGTCTGTTTCAAACCCTCCAATCATCTCCTTCTTATAGTAGCGATCAGGGATGGGTCCGGTTGTATTGAAGGTCGTATCAATCACCTGCATGACGCGGTAATTGCCTTCTTCATAAGGAAAAATCAATTCAGTATGAGGCAAAATCACCTCTTTGACACGGTTACAACCAAGGATTCCGCTCAAAAGAGCAAGGACGAGCAAGCCTGAAATAATGGAATAATAGCGCAATGCGAAGAAATTTGATACAATTATCGGAATTTTTTGGGGTGATTCCCAAAGAGAAAGTTGCTTTCTATAACCTAACGTTGGGGAATTGGTTTAGGTGTTTTTGGGTTGAGAATTTATCAACTACCTTTTCAGATTTTACTTTTTCGGAATTTATTCTACATGGATAGATGATTCGCGGGTAATATTATTATCTTTACATCCCGTTCGGCCCTCATTTACTGGCTATTTCTATGCGATACACTCACATTTTTTTCTTTTCCCTGGTTTTTACAATCCTGTCATTCATGGCCTGCAAGCCAGATCCTGAAACGAACTCTCCTGATAATCATAAGGAAAAAGTTGATCTGGTCTACCCTATGCTGGATGCCGCAAATTCCCGTTGGTTTTACTTTTCTTCCGCTTGCCGTCCTTTCGGCATGGTGAATCTCAGTCCGGATAATCAGACCGGAGGTGCCTGGGGAAGCGGCTACCGCTATCATACCGATACAATTAAAGGATTTAGTCATATTCATGCCTGGCAATTGGCCGGGGTTTCTGTTATGCCGCAATTAATTGCGGCACAATCTATTTCCCCGCATTTAAATGCGGGGCAATGGGGGAAATGGGATGATTATTATTCCCCATTCAACCACGAAACAGAAATCGCAACCCCTGGCTATCACAAAGTTATCCTCGATCGATATAATATCACCGTCGAGCTCACCAGCACCACAAGGGTAGGTTTTCACCAGTATACCTTCCCGGAAGACGCGCAAAAAGGAATCCTTTTTAATCTGGGAGGCTTATTAGGTCCTTCTGAAATTACTGATGGCAAGCTAAACAAAATAGATGACCAGACCCTTTCCGGAAGTTTGTATAATGCCCCAACCAGACGCAGACCAAAATCAACTCCCGTATTTTTTTATGTTAAATTCAATCATCCGGTAGAAGAAATTGAATCAGGAGAAAACGGAAAATATTTAGTCAAAATTGCAAATGGAACCGAAGGGCCAACACAAATGAAAGTAGCTATTTCCTATACTTCAGAAGCAAATGCTCAGCTAAACCTCGAAACAGAATTACCCGGCTGGGATTTTGAAGCGGTTGCAGAAGATTCAAGACAGGAATGGAATGATCTTCTGGGTCGAATAGAAGTAAAAGGAGGCACCGAGCAAGATCAGCGCCGTTTTTATACAGATCTCTGGCATGCACTGCAAGGCCGGCGAATCATCAGCGATGTCAACGGACAATATCCAGATATGACGGGAGACACCCTGCGAATTGGTCAGATTCCGGTTCGTAAGGATGGAAAACCCAAATTTAACCATTATAATTCTGACTCATTCTGGGGGGCACAATGGACCATCAATACCCTTTGGGGTCTGGCCTATCCAGAGATTTACGAAGAGTTTGTCAATAGTCTTTTGGTCTATTACAGAGATGGGGGCTGGATTCCCCGTGGTCCTTCAGGCGGAAATTATACACACGTCATGACTGGAGCTTCCTCTACGCCGTTTATCGTCAGTGCTTATCAAAAAGGAATCAGAGCTTTTGATCATGACCTGGCCTGGGAAGGCCTGAAGAAAAATCATCTGCCCGGAGGTACGATGGGAAAAGCGGGGTATGAGCACAAAACTGCTAAAGGAGGCGGTATAGAGGATTATATTGAAAAAGGATATGTTCCTTATCCCAACCCCAATGGAAATTTTGGCTATCATCAGGATGGCCCCAGCCTTACGATGGAATATGCTTACCAGGACTGGACGCTTGCCCAACTGGCAAAGGCCATGAATAAACCTGATGACGCTGCTTATTTTCTGAGAAGATCCAAAAACTATAAAAATACCTATGATCCTTCGGTGGGATGGATGCGTCCCAAAGATTATCGCGGAAACTGGCGGGAACCTTACGATCCTTATGAATACGATGCTGGATTTAATGAATCAAATGGTGCCCAATCCACATGGTTTGTTCCACATGATCTGGAAGGGCTCGCAGAACTGATGGGAGGCAAAGAAGCTGCCATCCAAAAATTGAACCAGCAGTTTGAAACTGCAGAAAAACAGGGTTTTACCTCGGGCACTTCCCACGATGTAGAAACCAATCCGGAATTAAGGCGAATCCCAATCAACTACGGAAACCAACCTTCCATACAGACTGCTTTTATTTTCCATATATTAGGACGACCTGATCTTACCCAGTACTGGTCTCGAAAAGTGACTGAAAGCGTTTACAAAGGATTAAATCCTGATACAGGTTATAATGGAGATGAAGACCAGGGGTTAATGGGTAGCCTGGCCGTTTTATTGAAAGCAGGATTATTTCAGATGAATGGTGGCACAGACGAAGATCCTGAATATCAGATTGGAAGCCCCATTTTTGATGAGATTGTGTTTCATCTTCATCCGGGATATGCCATTGGGAAGACTTTTACAATTCAGGTAAAAGGTAATAGCGAGGATCAGGTATATGTTCAGTCTGCGAGTTTAAATAACAAATTATTGGAGAAATTAGTCATTTCGCACTCGGATTTGATTCGCGGGGGAAAACTGGTTTTGGAGATGGGGGGTTCAAATCCTGAAAATTGAAATTGAACCAAGACATCACAGGTTTTTTGACAACTTTTGTGGGCGATTCATATTTTCACCACATAGCCACAATAGAATAATA
>JAGQVA010000269.1 GCA_020438265.1 Bacteroidota bacterium | reverse complement strand
CTGGGCATAAGATCATCTGCAATGACAATTACATTTTCCCTTTTGATATTGATCGGTGAAGCGAATCCCGGGAAACAGCCCACTCGTTTGATTTCTTCCTCATTCGCCGCTCTTAATGATAAGGCCCCTATTTGGTTTCTCACTTTATCTTCGCTAACATCCATGTCGCCTCTGATCACTGCGATAATGAGTTGTGGATCTTTCTTGCCAATTACTTCTGCAGTGTAAAAAACGACCTTCGCAGTTTGCGAAGCGGGAATTTGAAGAAAATCAGCCAAATCCTGAATACTTGCCGTTCCTGGTGTATGGACTTTTTCTACTGCTTTGGGGGGTTCTGATTCTGGTGCAGTTTTTTCGGGTGAATAAGCCGTTGGGGAAAACAAACCATCATTATCCGACAAATACATTTTACGCCCGCTGGTTATTTCCTCCACCCAATCCCGGGATTGTTTGGCAAGCGAAAAACCAGGATTGCCAAAAGCTTTTCCGGGTTTGAGTCCCAAAGATCCCAGATATTCGGAAATCGCGAATGAAATTTGATCAAATTGATTTTGGCTCGTAGTTTCTCCATCATTTAATCCCCAGAATTCCAATACTGGAGTTTTCCCATAAGCATTCATTTGATAGAATAATCCAGGAAGCTGGCGGTAGGATGAAATTTCCCCCGAAGCAATATGACTTAAAACAGCCCGGGAATCATAAGGCAAATGCGTAGGCAGATTTAGTTTTTGCCAGAATTCGGGACTTTCAACGTGTGGCAATTGGACAGATACGCCTCCCATTTCCTGCAATTTTTGTAGAAATGAATCAGCAATTTTTTTGATTGTCTTTTGGCCCAGATGAAGATATGCTGGATTTCCGGTGGACACTAACCTCAAATATCCCGCTCTTAATAAAAGACCTTCAGCCTCAGAAATGTATTCAGTGGAAACCTGCCGCAGGGTGGTCCCCATTAGTTGTGAAACTCTCATGCGGCAAATATAAGGAAGGCTTTAGAAAGAAATGACCCCATTAAGATGATAATCTTCCTCCATCTCCCACTAACTGCCTTTCTTCAAATGAAGAAAGATTAAGGTCTGAAACGACTCGTCTTCGGGTAGGAAATGTATAAACAAACAAAGCAATTAGCCCAATGCTGTACAAAAAATAGGTTTCTGATCCGGTCATTAAATATCCAATAATGCCCATAATTGCTCCCCCATCCCAGAAAGCAAAACGAAGAACCGTAGCTTTTTGGAGAATGGATAATTTGTCAGGCAAATTGGAATCTTCTTTTACTTTTTTCAACATCAATCCATAAAGAAAGTATCCTCCCAGCGCTGCGGAAAGTGCAAAAAGAGGAACGATCATACTAAAAACAGAATCCAGTTCAGGCGCCAGTCCTTTATTTCCATCTCCGGTTACCGTGAAGTAAACCACTCCCGCAAATCCAACCAGAAAAACGATAAACCCACCAGACAAAATATTCATATTCGTCATGAAGGTTTTAGGATCGGGAGGGGGAAATTGATTGGAAAATGCCATGGCTTATAATTAAAATCTATCTAATAAATCCTGTTTTCGGTTGGGAGAAACATCCACCACATCTCCATTCTGCATCATCACTTGTCCTCCCCGACCTTTTTTATATCCTGTAATATAATCCAAATTTATCAAATGCGATTTGTGAACCCGCATAAAACCCAGATCGGAAAGAATCTCTTCATAAAATTTGAGCGTTCGGCAAATCATTTTCTTTCCCCCATTAGCCAGGAAAAAATCGGTAAAATTTCCATTCGCCTGACAACGAATCACGTCTCGTACTTCCACCACTTCAAATCCGTCCAAAACGGGTAAAACCACCTTTTGCCTTTGGGCATTCATGGTGCGAATATTATCAATCAGAATTCGGGTATGAAAAGCCTGACTCATACGCGCTTTATTTTCTTTTACCTTTTCCACTGCGGCAATCAGCTCGTCAATATCAATGGGTTTGAGGATATAATAAGAAGCGCTGAAGTTGAGTGCTTTAACTGCGTAGTGGCTGTAAGCCGTTACAAAAATGGTATCGAAAGTAATATCTTCTATCTGTTCGAGCAGGTCAAAAGCATTGCCATAAGGCATTTCTACGTCCAGAAAGACGATATCCGGCTGATGTTCGCGAATGGCTATCAGGCCTTTTTGGACGGATTCTGCTTCCGCCAAAACTTCTACATCGGGGCAGTATTTCGCCAGGTAATTGGTGAGAGTTTCCCGGCTGGCAAGTTCGTCTTCGACGATTATAGCTTTTAACATAGAACCTGTTTTTTACCACATAGCCACAGTAGTTTTTTATAGCTAAAGGTACATAGTAAGAAGAAGAATTAATTAGGATAATGAAGCGTACAATTTGTTTACCAGAGTTTTCTGTCCTTTGTAAAAGAGGTTCGTACAATGAAAATTAAGCAAAATTCCTTTGGGTTTTTCTGCCAATTTCATATAACTAAGCAATTGAGCTTCATGAATCGGAATGAGCTTTTCCACTGCTTTTACTTCCATAATAATCAAATTTTCTATCAGCAGATCCAGCCTTAATTCTCCTCTCAATTTTTTGTCTTTATATTGAATAGGAATAGAAACCTGCTGCGTAACTTCCAGTCCTCTTTTATTCAATTCATAAATCATACATTCCTCATAAACCTTCTCCAAAAGACCAGGTCCTAACTCTTTATGAACTTCTATTGCAGCTCCAATAATTTGATACGTCAATTCATTCAAATACTCTTTTGTGATTTTCATGGTTAAATTTATTATGTGCTTTTCTATATTTTCATAAAATCTAATTTCTCTTTAATCTACTATGTGCTGCTCCTACCATCTTTTGCTACTGTGGCTATGTGGTAAAAATCAACGCTCAATTGGAATTCGAATCATAACCCTCGTCCCCACACATTTCTCCTCCTCCAAAACATCCTCAATCTTCACAGTCAAATCCTTTTTATAAAGCATATTAATAATCCTCAACCTCTCTGAGGTATTCTTTAAGCCCGTTGATTTTTGCGCCCTTTGATTTTTGGTTTTTAGCTCCATGGATTTCTCCCGACCAATTCCATTATCTTCGACCAATACTTCCAGATAATCTCCATTTTGATTTAAAGCTACGGTCAAAAATCCTTTTTCCTCCCGATAACGCAGTCCATGCCAAATTGCATTTTCAATATATGGCTGGATTAACATGGGCGGAATTTCAACCGAATCCTGATCAATTTTCGGATCGACCTCAAACTGATAATTGAATTTATCACTAAAGCGAAAATGCTCCAGCCCCAGATACAACTCCAGAATTTTGGTTTCCTGGGATAATGGCACAAAATCTTC
Source organism: Bacteroidota bacterium (assembly GCA_020438265.1). Classification (GTDB taxonomy): domain Bacteria; phylum Bacteroidota; class Bacteroidia; order J057; family J057; genus JAGQVA01. The sequence continues at coordinate 3,690 of JAGQVA010000269.1, read as the reverse complement.
CTGTGAATTTTCCATCACCGAGCGCATCAGTTTGGAGAAATCTGCCAGATATTTATTTGCTGACCGGTCGTCGTTTTTGGCGATAAAGCTGTTGATGGAATTGAGGGAATTAAAAATAAAGTGGGGATTCATCTGACTACGCAAAGATTTCAGATGAAGGAGAAGATTGGCTTTTCTTTTAGCCTGATAACTTCTCACAACAAAAAAACCTGAAATCAGAATCAGAACAATTCCTATAATCAATGTATAATTGATCACACGTTGTCTTTGCAAATTGGCCCGATCTACCTCTTTTTCAGCTTCCATCAGACGAATCCGGTCAGCCATTAATTCCTGCTCTTTCACCAGAGTGGCGATTCGCTGGTCCTGAATGCTTAGGTCTTCATTTAAAGCGACAAGTCCCTCCATGACTTTAACCTTTTCCTCCTGAATATCCTTTTCGATTTCCCTGGAGCTTTTAAGATTCAGAAATGCCTGCTCATAATCGCCAATTTTTTCATAAGCCTCAGCAAGAGTCTGATAGGCTTCGCTTTTATCCGTGAGTTCTCCCAGCTCCTCCGATAGGTCGATGCTGCGTTTGAGAAAGGGAATTGCCTCTTCCGATTGATTGGTTTCTACATATAGTTTTCCAATATCGAGGTTTGACTGCTGCACTCCGGCCCAGTCTTTTTCTTCTTCCTTGTTTGAGAGAGATTGGTAACGAGTTTGGAGCTCAGCGCTACGCTGTCCAAGATCACGGTAAAAATCACCTTGATTATCCAAAGACTTGGAAATGGCCCGTTTACTACCTGATTTTTCTGCTACTTGTTGGCCCAAATTCAGATAATACAAAGCACTATCGCTCATATTTAGCGCTCCATAAACTTTGCCCAGATAATTATAAATATCAATAATCCGTTCTTCCCGATTATATTTCTTTTCAAGATTGAGAATTTTAAAATATTGCCTTTTCGCAGCCTCATATTTTCCCGAATTAAAATAAATGCGGGCCATGCTTTTTAGAGTCGAAATCATATCTTCATCTTTCCCATTAGCTTTTGCCTTCTCCAGGAATACTGCATAGGTTTCCAGTGCCTTTTCCGCATTGCCACGGGCATCATAGGCGCTTCCCATGTATTTGTAGGAATTGTAAAGTCCCTGTTCTTCGTTGATCTGATTAAAGATTCCGATAGATTTCTGATAATTTTCTACTGAAATATCATAGCGGTTGAGCTGATAATTGATTCCTCCCAAAGAATTATAACAGAATCCCTGCCCTCTAAGGTCATTGGCTTCAATGCTATTTCCCAGCGCATCGCTGATATAAGTCAGCGCCTTCTGGGGTGAATCATTGGCAATTGTATTGGCTTGATTGATCAGGCCATAGATATGATTAACACTGGAGCTGTCCTGACTGGAAGTTGTGTTAAGGCTATAATTAAAGCCGTTTAATTCAATCCCCTTTTTTTGCTCCGCTTCGATTTTGGGTTTGGTTTTTCCGCCCTGTGCCCAAAGGGCGGAGGGAAGGAAAACAAAAATGATATAGAAGAGGATTTTTTTCAAAAGAAAAGATCTTTTTTAAGTTATGTTCACCCTGATGGCCTTCTTAATTCGAGATAACGGATTTGCTGAGTTGATCTTTCAATCTTGAACTTAAATAATAAGCTAACTTCACAGGAACAGCATTCCCTAACTGTCTCATGGCTTCTGTCCATGAGCCTGCTATGAAATAATTATCTGGAAAGGTCTGAATTCTTTTAGCTTCTAAAATGGTAAAGTATCTTACACTATTATCAGGATATCGAATCATATTTTCTCCGCCAGGTACACCATGATCTCCAGCTTTCAACGTTTTAGATGGTTCATCTATATAGCTACCTGTGTGGCCTGGGTACATTTTGGCACCAGAACGGAATAAATGATCATGATGATAATCTTGATTCTTAAGCGGTTCAGGAATATCCACTAATGCTTTTCTAACTGTAACCCAAGGCATAGAATCTGGCTCAAAAAATCCAAACTTATTTCTAATTCTTTGAATCATTTTCAGAGTCTTATCATCAGGGACAATCCGATCTTTTTTACAGACCTTTAAAGCATCCCAATATTCACCAGTTATAAATTGATCCCAAATCAATCTGTCATAAGAATGAGTTTCTTTAGGGAAACTCCATTCTATTTTTATTGAATTTTTGATTCCTACAATAATTACACGTTCTCTTTTTTGAGGAATCCCATAGTTGGCGGCATTTATCAATCTAAAGACAACATTATATTTTAGCCCAGAATATGTACCTCTTGTATGTATCTTTTCTAATCTTGAAAGGTGATCAATCCATGATTCGTTATTTCCTTTTTTTTCTTCAGGATACGATAATTGAAGAATAATATAGTTGAAGTATGATGAAAAAGATTGTCTCAAAAGTCCTTTAACATTTTCAAAAATAAATGCCTTTGGTTGGATTTCTCTTATTCCTTTTATTGCATAAGGAAACATATCTCTGGAATCCAAGTTTCCTTTATGTTTTCCTCCTAACGAAAAAGGTTGGCACGGAGGACCTCCTGAAATAACCTCCACCTCTTTTAAAGAGAAAAAGTCAAACTCTTTAACGTCACATTGATGGATCTTGGCTTGCTTAAAATTTTTACGCAACGAATTGCAGGCATCATGATTCCATTCCACTAATGCGTCATGATTAAATCCAGCCTGCCTCATACCTAGAGCTAATCCACCTGCACCTGAAAATATTTCTAAAGATCTCATTTTTGTTTTTTCTTTTTAAAATATTTAACCGTCATTTCTTCAACTTTATCGAAAGGATTTCCACCACCTGTTAACCGGTCTGCCCAGGGTCTTCCAGGATGAATCACATCCCAATCCGATTTTGCCTGGTTATAACGCCCTTTTCCAGGATCATGGTTTCCAAACCCATCTATTGTGGTATTCCATATTGGGGTATAATGTCTGATTAGAGCAGCCTCTACTGTTCCGATTAAATTACTCTCAGCTCCCTCTAATATCATGAACCTACAAAGGAAATCTTCTATATCAAGATTATTTGCATTATCAATACTTCTACTGTGTTCTCTTAATCTGCCAGCTAATTCATAACTTTTTCTTTCGGAATCATTCTCTATTCGGGCCTGTCGCCATCCACGTGGTACTGCTTTACCGACATAAATAGGTTGGATAAATTCCGTTCTGTTTTTCTCAGCCAATTCTTTATACATTTTTAATTTACCAACATAGTAAATTGCGTAAACACCTGTTCCATGGAATCTATCATTTAGGGGAAGATTAAGAACCGGAGTCCCATTAAAGAATCTTATTGTGTCCTTAATGATTTCCTCAAAGGTCTTGGATTTATAAATATGTTCAGATCTGTTAAAATCTCTTTTCATCTTTCACTTTTAGGGCCATTATATAAAGATATAAGTATTTCTCTCCCCCAACTTAACAACCATTTACGAAAAATAAAACCCACCGTTCACGCAGAAATTGGTCATAAAAGGGGCCAGAAAGTCGTCTTATTCTTTTCACACACCGGGCAAACATCTTTGTACAGTGAACTGACATTTTCACCAATTATGCTTATTTTTAAAAAACTTTAGAATTCATTTCAAGTAAACCAATATGTAGCCAATCATGAAGACACAAACAAACGTCCATACACTTTTCCCGCTGCGTATTGTTTCAATCTATCATTCACT
>JAGQVA010000025.1 GCA_020438265.1 Bacteroidota bacterium | reverse complement strand
TAATGGAAGAACTTCCGGATCAGGCTTTAAAACTGACAAAAAAGTGGGATTTTGACATTGACTTTTCCTATGTTCAACGGCTGGTGGAAGAACTGAAACCCGATCAAAGAATATATATTGAAATGGCTTTTTTTCTGGGTTATAAGTCGCGGGAAATCAAGGAAAAACTTCAATGGTCAGATGATAAACCTCGTAAGGTAAGGCAAAATGCCATCAGGAATCTGAAAAGAGTTCTGGGGGGAGAGGGATCGGATTTCATTCATTATCTCGAAAACAATTAACCTCAAAAATGCCTTATGTAATGAAGCAGAATAATATATAAAAAAGTCAGAAATCAGATTTCAGAAATCAGAAGAAAAAAGGACTTCTGGCCTCTGATATCTGATTTCTGACCTCTGACTTTTTTTATAAATAACTTTGCAATACCACTCATGTACAATCAGGAAATTAGTTTTCAACAAATTATCCATTATCTAACAGGATCTGCTTCACCTTATCTGATGAATCAGATCGAAAGTCAAAGAATCGAGGACAGGGAGTTTGATGAAGAAATGAACGACTGGGAAGCTTTTGTTTCCTCCTGTGAATCCAAACCCGAAGCGTTCAATCAGCTTCAGGATCTTTATGCTCAGTGGTATCAGTCTAAGGCGTTTCGGGCAGCCCCGGAAGAAAGTGATGAGGTAACTCCTTTCCAGGATCAGACCATTTTTCCCTCTAAAATCATCATCGCTGTAATGATTCTTATCATGCTTTTTGTGGGGGTATGTGCCCTGGTTTTGACAATCTGAATAGTGAGGCAGCCGATTATCTTTGAGGTTGCAGTTGAATTTTTAGCTAAAGCAGGGATTATACAAAACAAAAAACCACTGCCAGATCCCTTCCAATAAAGCCTCAAAAAAAAAGACAGAGGTTGGGAGCCTCTGCCTTCTACGTAACTACATCTAACCTAAAAACTAACTAACTACTATTACCCGATTTATTCGATAAGTCATTGGTAATGACTGTGATTTGCACGGTTACTTTACTAGAAACAAACACAATGCCAAAAAATAATTTCCTTCTTTTTTTTGCTTAAAATTTTACTTTTAAAATTCGTAAATTATCTTTTCAACCAGTTGGACATTTCCTTTAATCGTTTTTTTCTTTTCAATCAGATTACCTTTGTCGTCGTATTTGTACAAGTATTGAGTCTCTCCACGCTCTTCTTTGATTAATTTTCCTGATTTATTGTAATAGAATTGTGAAAAAGAAGTGATTTTTCCCGTTCGATCCCGATAAACCGTTTTGGCAAGGTCTCCTTTTGTATTGTAAGAATAATCCTCCATTTCAGTCGTTTCTTCGCCTCCTTCAAAAGTATTCTTTCGGGTGAACAGGGTTCGCGTTTTTTGATTGTCTTGGTTATAGAGGTAAACAAATTCTCTTTCGAGAAAATCCAGGAGTTCTTTTTGCCTGATCAGATTACCCCTTTCGTCATATTCATAATTTTTCAACCCAAATATTTCCCCATTGGCATCTAAATCCTTCTGGGCAATGACACGTCCTGCCTGATCGTATTCAAAAGTTTTTATTGCCGGAGTATTGCTGTTTCGCACTTCTACCAGTTTTCCGTCCCGATAGATGTTTTCCCACGAAACCTCCAGGGTTTTTTCCTCCTGGTATTGCTCCAGCTTTTGATGGATTTGATTTCCCTGCTCATCATAACGAATGTGAGTGGAAGTAAGCGGTTTATCATCACCATTGTATTCAATTCTTCCTATGAGATTACCTTTGGCATCATATACAAATTTCTCTGCTTTGATTTTCGCCAGTTTCCCTTGCTGAGAAACCTGCAAATAATCCGTTTTTACAGATTTAATTCCTTTTTCCAGAATTTCATCTTTTCCTATTCGACCATCCTGGGTAAACACATCAGAATGGATTATACATATAGCGAAACAAAGTGCAATCAAACGTTTCAACATTTTCATGAAATCTTTAAAGTAAAACTACATTTCCCAAAAATAAAGTACCATTCATAATAAAAGGTTTCCTATTTTGCCGGGCCGAGACATTCAAAATATGCAAAACAGGAAGTTATACAAGCAAAAAAGTCTGATTTGGATTTTTATTGCCTACATAGCAGCAATAGCAGCGGCTGTTTTTACAGGAAGCCTTTTTCCTGACCTGTCCCCTTTATGGATCGTATTGATTGCCGACTCAGTGGGTACCATCGTGATATTTATATTCAGCCTGATTTTTAAAAACGGAAGTTTTTATGATGCTTACTGGAGTGTAGCGCCTATTGTTATCGTTGGGTATTATTTGTTTATTTCTCCGGTAGAAGCCGACGTATTTCGCCTCACTGCCTGCTCCGTACTGGTAACGGTTTGGGGAATCCGTCTTACCTACAATTGGGCCAGAGGCTGGACCGGGCTGGACCATGAGGACTGGCGCTATCGTAACCTGCAAGATCAGACGGGTATATTTTATCCTCTGGTTAACTTTCTGGGAATTCACTTTTTCCCCACAATTATGGTATACCTGGGGTGCCTGGGTTTTTATGCCGCAATGGTGATTCCTGTTATTCCATTTGGAATATGGGATATCCTGGGGCTCATCATTGGTTTTACAGGAATTTACTGGGAAGCTACTGCTGATCTTCAACTGCATCGTTATAAAAAGACTCGTCCCCCCAAAGGATCATTCCTGAAGAAAGGACTCTGGGCATATAGCCGCCATCCCAATTATTTTGGGGAAATGAGTTTCTGGGTAGGAATATGTTTGCTCGGACTAGGGGGAAATCCTTCCTTTTTGTGGTCTTTGGCTGGCCCCACAGCGATGATCCTGATGTTTGTATTTATCAGTATACCCATGATTGATAAAAGGATGATTGCAAGCCGAACCGGATATCAGAAACATATTAACAAGGTAAATGCGATCATTCCGTGGCGGAAAAGATAAATATTATATTTTTCGTCAATTCATCACCGTTATTTAACCAGTGAAGCAATCCTTTTATCTGATTGCTTCGTTTACCCCAATACAAGCAGGAATCCCCCGTTTGAAGTATATAAGACCTTAGTATCGACAAACAGACAACAAACTCAATGAGAACTATTCACCTCCTGCTTTTCCCTATTGCTTGCTGGTTATTTTTTCCGATAAATGTATATGCCCAAAACCTTACCTATGAGGTCTATAAGGGCAATTCCAAAATTGGTGAAATGGATGTCAAACGCCATTATAATAATGGCACCTGGACCTATTCTTCTGATAGCAAGGTTCAGGTATCTTTTCTGGTATCCGTAGACCTGCAATTTATGTATGAAGCGACTTTCACCAATAATACCCTTCAGCGTTCTCTTACCCAAAATATGCGGGACGGAAAAATCAGAGAATCATCCAAAGGCCGCCGGGTAGGCAATCAATATGTAACTGATGTTAATGGAGAAACGCACACTACCAGTGTGGACCAAATTGATGAGTGTATTCTTACCCTGTATTATCATGAACCCGAAGGAAAAACCCAGATTTTTTCTGAGCGCTGGGGCAAATTTATCCCGGTAAAAAAATTAGGCACTCACAAATATGCCCTTGTTTTACCTAACGGGGATGAAAATCACATGACTTATGAAAAAGGAATCTGTACGGAATTACAGATAAATCATACCCTGGCAACCCTGTATTTTAAGCTCAAAAATAACCTTCCCGGAAGGCTGGTTTCTGAGTAATTTTTATTAAGTCAGAACCCCATTCTCATCAAAAGGAAACGGTTGCCATTGTTTATCCCAAAGAACCCAAAGCTGATCAAATCCGATATCCAATAAAATTTTCGCAGCTTCAGGGAAATAATGCAGGATTTCGCGTGGGTGGTGGGAATCAGAATTCAACATAATTTTGATTCCCATTCGGTGAATCTCTTTCAAAATCCAGGGACTTGGATACAGATTCGTTGCTTTTTTATACGTTCCCCGGGTATTCACCTCAATGATCACATCTTCCTTTAAAGCAAATTCCAGGGTTTCCATCACTGCATTTTTATACCAGAGAGCATGTTCATCGAATAAATTTCCTCCTTCAGACTGAATTTTGATTTTATCCATGTGTCCCAGCACATCTGGTCGGGACAATTGAATCATTTCCCTGGTCAGTGCATAATAACGTTTTACCATTCGCTGGATATCATTATCAAAAATCAGGGAAAGTCCTTCCAAAAAAGGTTTATGGGCTCCATCGATTTCCCAGGGAGTCCCATCAGGAAGGAAATCTGTAAAGTGAATCGATCCAACAGTATAATCCAGATTGGCGCTCCGAATCATCGGATCATTCAAATCAAAATGTCCGGGAATATAATCCATCTCCAGACCTTTGTAAATTTGAATCTGACCGTGATATGTTTCTTTTAATTCATCAATCATCTGGCAATACCGGGAAAAGTCTTCAGGTTGAATGGCCCAGGATGAAGGAAAAGGAATTGGACTATGGTCTGAAAATCCATAAGCTGGCATTCCCAGTTGGATAGCAGCAAGTAAATGCTCTTCAGGATCTTTGACACCATCACTGAAAGCAGAATGACTATGAAAATTGGTCCAGGACATAAGGAGAGCTATTAGCTGTTGGATATTGGCTTTAGATATTGGCGGTTGGGAAAGACGCTAATAGCTAATGGCCAAAGGCTAATAGCTATTTACTAAAAACCATCTTTCCTCGCGCCACTTCTTTCAATTCGACTGTTGCAGGTTGTAGAATTTCTTTAAAAAGAACTAATCCTCTTTCGAGATCCATTTCATCGCCGCAGGTAAAAACATCTACAGCGGCGTATTGATATTCCGGCCAGGTGTGAATGGTAAAATGACTTTCCTTAATCAAAATGACGCCAGATACACCGACCGGATTAAACTGATGAAAATGTGAACTGATGATTGTTGCTCTGGATTCTCTGGCAAAGGCCAGCATGGCTGCTTCTACTTCCTCTACCTTTTTCAGCTGCTCCGCATCACAACCGTATAATTCAATTAATATTTGTTTTCCCAACGCTTCCATTACAGGTTTATACGTCGAAAATAATCACTATGTCTCAAGATGCAAAAAGAAACGCCGGAGAATAACCCCGGCGCGTTGAACGGATGGATAATGAATATATAAAGCTTTCCGACTTTTGAATGATTTGATGTTTGTTTTCTATGCGTGTATCTCAATGAGAAAAGGTAAACCTGTATAGTAAATTTTTCTTACATTTAGCCATTAAGCCCTTCAGAACCAATATCATGGAGAAAAAAATTTTTGAAGCAGAACTCAAATCCAACCCCAAATACCCCAATGCAGCCTATATCGAAATCCCTTTTGATGTAGAAGAAGTGTATGGGAAAAAAAATCAGGTAAAAGTTCTGGCTCATTTTGACGGAATCCCTTACCGGGGCTCCTTGGTTAAGATGGGAATGCCTTGTCATGTTCTGCCTGTTCTGAAGGAAATCAGGGAGAAATTAGGCAAAACGCATGGAGATTTTGTGACGGTAGAACTGGAGCGGGATACCAAACCCAGAGTGGCAGAAGTACCCCTCGATCTGAAAGAGCTCCTTAAACAAAACCCTGAAGCAAAGGCATATTTCGAGAAACTTTCCTATACCCATCAAAAAGAATATGTCAATTGGATCAATTCAGCGAAAAAAGAAGCTACCCGGGAAAGAAGATTGAATAAAACCATTGAAATGCTTCACCAGAGTATTAAGAATCCATAGGGATATAAAGACAGAATTGGGGACATTTAGCCCTCTTTTTCTCAAAGGAGTTTTTCATCTTTACAGTTCCTTATTTTCGCTATTTCTGATCTAAAATATCCTGAAAACCAATGAAAACCCGACTGATTTATTTGATAATTCTGATTTTTTCATTCAGTCAGCATAACCTTGTTTCTGCACAAAGAAGGAGTGATCTCCGGCCTTTCCACATTCAGCACAATTTTAAAAACCCCAATTCCATCTTCGAGAATGCAACCAGTCTTAACCTAAAAAGGAAAAAAAGGATTACCGGAATTGCCGCAGGGGGTTATGCAGCAGGATTATTATACATGGGCACGCAATGGTATGCCAATGAAGAACTTACCAAATTTCACTTTTTTCACGATCTTCATGAATGGAAACAAATCGACAAAGGCGGACACATGCTGGGGAGTTATTCGTCCAGCCGATGGATGATTGACCTGTATCGCTGGGCGGGTGTAGAAAAACGAAAAGCCATTCTTGCCGGAAGCCTTTCGGGTTTCCTTGCGATGAGCAGCATTGAAGTTTTTGACGGATTCGGCAAGACCTGGGGATTTTCATGGACCGACGTCGGCGCTAATTTTTTAGGCTCTTCTTTAGCTGCCGGGAATCAATTATTGTGGAATGAAAATCGAATCCAGCTAAAGGTTTCCTATCGAAGATCTGCCTACACCAGAGAACCGGATTTTTACCGTTTGTTTGGCTCCAATTATGCAGAATGGCTACTCAAAGACTACAACGGCCATACCATCTGGCTAAGTTTCAGACTCCACTCTTTCCTGCCTGAGGGGCGTTTTAAGGAGAGTTATCCACCCTGGCTTAATCTCGCAGTGGGATATGGAGCTGAAGGTCTGGAAGGAGGTTATGATGATCCGCTTCAGGCTTATAAACTGCGTGAATATCGTCAGTTTTATTTGAGTTTTGACATTGATCTCACACAAATAGAAACCCAAAACGGATTTCTCAATACCCTGTTTCATATTGTTAATGTGATTCGGATTCCCATGCCAGCAGTTCGTTTTGATCAGACAGGAGTTCGGCTGAGAGCACTGGAATAAACAGCACAAAAAAAGAAACAGCTCCTGAGTGAGGAGCTGTTTTGATTTATTGTACATCAAACTATTAAAAGGAGAGCCAAATTGTTGATTTCATTTACGAGAGTTGACCATTTTGGTTGAGAGAATTACCGGGTTTATCAGTTATCAAAAGAATTTGCTTAAATTGGCAGCGAGTGGTAATGACTTCATCGCCTTCGGAAATTCCGGGGGAGGAAAGTCCGGACAGCGCAGGGCATTCTGCTTCCTAACGGGAAGGGGTCTCTTAGGGGATTACAGCAAGTGCAACAGAAAGTATACCGCCCCTTATGGGGTAAGGGTGAAATGGTGGGGTAAGAGCCCACCGGTCCTGGTGGTGACATCGGGAGCCAGGTAAACCTCAGAAGCTGAAAGGCCAAATAAACCGGTGCTTGAGGGCGGCCCGTCCAATACCGGAGGGTAGGCTGATTGAGGCGACTCGTGAGAGCCGTCCCAGATAAATGATGAAGGTCCCTTTAAGGGATAACAGAATCCGGCTTATGATTTATCACTTAAACCGGTGGTTTTGACCGCCGGTTTTTTTTTCAATAATTTTCCCGGATAAAAAACATAACACAACTTACTGCGCCAGGACGTTAATCAAATCAAATTTGGTAATAATGTCGATTTCACCCTCAGGAGACTGAACCAGCACTGCCGGATTTTCCTTATTAATCAGCTTTGAGATTACATCAATACGTGTAGATGTCAGCACAAAAGGCAATGGATCACTCACTGCCTGGCTTACCGAAGCGTCTTTAAGGGAAGGATCATCGAGAATCGTATTTAATACTCTGGTTTCATTGAGGCTTCCAATAATCAATCCGTCTTTGGTAACAGGGATTTGAGAGATATTTTTTTCACGCATAATAGCAATAGCTTCAGCCAATGTCTGGTTTACATCCAGCATCATGAGTTCAACCTTGTCAGCCTTGACTTTCAGGATCTGCTCTGCTGTCAGCATATTTCCTTCGTCAAGGAAATTGTGATTTTGCATCCATACATCGTTGAACACTTTGCCCAAATATCTGCTTCCGTGGTCAGGCAGAATAATCACCATGACATCATCCTTATTGAGGTTACGGGCATATTCCAATGCTCCATGAACAGCAGAACCACACGACCAGCCAACAAATATACCTTCAGTTCGTGCCAGTTTGCGAGTCATGAGTGCAGCATCTTTATCAGTTACTTTGATAATATGATCAATGACTTCCATATTACAATTGGAAGGCAAAATATCCTCACCGATTCCCTCAGTCAGATAAGGGTAAATTTCCCTGGGGTCAATTTCTCCGGTTTCGTGGAGTTTCTTAAAAATAGATCCATACGTATCCAGACCAATGGTTACGATGTCAGGATTTTTTTCTTTCAGATAGGTAGAGATTCCACTGATCGTGCCACAGGTACCCATACCGGCAGCAAAATGAGTAATTTTGCCTTCTGTTTGTTCCCATATCTCCGGACCAGTCGTTTCATAATGAGCGGCAGTATTGCTCACATTATCATACTGGTTCATCCAGATAGAATTGGGTATTTCCTTTCCCAGCCTTCTCGCTACCGAATAATAAGACCTGGGATCTTCGGGCTCTACATTGGTCGGGCAAACAATTACTTCAGCGCCTACTGCACGGAGAATATCAATTTTTTCCTGAGATTGTTTATCAGCCATTGTAAAAATACAACGATACCCTTTTACCGCCGCTGCAATCGCAAGGCCCATTCCGGTATTACCTGAAGTACTTTCAATGATGGTGCCTCCCGGTTTCAGAATCCCTTGTTTCTCAGCGTCTTCAATCATTTTTACAGCGATCCGGTCTTTAATACTATGACCGGGATTGAAGTATTCGACTTTCACCAATACAGTAGCCTTTATATGAGCGGCTACGGCATTCAGTTTGACCAAAGGGGTACCGCCGATTGTCTCAATAATATTATTATAAATCATTTGTAATCGCTAAATAATTAGTTTCCTTTTATTTGAATAACCAACAAATATAAGCAGGAAAGATCAGAGAAAAATAAAATACCACAAATCATATATGACATGCGTCCAGACAGCAACTGATAAACCTCTCTGCACAAAAATGATAAACATGATCATTCCAAAAGAAAAGCGATAGAGAATGGTATACACGCCAAATACATCTCCAAAAGGATACAGATAATGAGAAAGCGTATAAATTAAGGTTCCAAAAGCGACAACCGTCCAGAACCCCATGTCTTTGGGTTTGTATTTCGGAACGTTGATTTTCATACGGCTTACGGTAGTCGTTTCGGCTTTAAAGCGGCTAAACATCTTCACTTTTTTTGCCAGCCAGGCAATTCCTACAAATAGGAAACCACGGAACAGAAGTTCTTCATAAAACCCTGCTCCAAAGGCCAAAGAAATATCCTGAAAAAAATTGGTATGAAAGTCTCTGAGTGCCACACTGGAGTCCAGAGAAAGGGGAATCGCCAGATTGGGATCAATGATATCGGATAATAACTGAATCACATACCTCAATAAAGCAAAAATCAGCGATCCATAGACAAACCCCTCAAGGGCCATAAAACCGAAATAATACCAATTAGGTCGAAAAGGACTCTTGGGTTTAGGTTTAAATTTTTTATTCTTCTTTTTTTCGTCGTAGTCCTTTCGAAGCTCATGACGATCTTTTTCTCCAATCCAGTCCAGTCTCACATAATTCCCCCAGTTAATGATCAGAAACAGAGAGACAAAAAGTGTCCCATGCGGAATAACAGCCTGACTAAACTTAAACCATGCGTCAACCCCATTATAGGCTAGCACATGCGGGTTATAGGAAAAAAGTAGCAGGACCTCATAAATCAAAAGGATAAAAATGAGGTGTACAAATTCATAAAATCGGTTATCACTGATTTGTGAATTGTATTTGTTAATAGAGCGATATAGTTCGGTTTCAACAAATATCATAGATAGAAAATAAACACCGGGACGGAAAGAATCGGAAACCAGAAAATAAGGCCTCCGATTCTCTCCGTCCCGGCTTTTTGGCCATTTAAGCCAAATCTAGTAAACGCTCCGGAAATTAACCAATATCTAATAAATAATCGTAATTGTTTCTGCTCCTCCTGCGCCATCGATCAAATCCAGGCAGGCTGGAGAGAGTTCAATCATCGATTGGTTAAACGGACTAAGCGTCCGAATAATTTCCACTTCTACAAAACCTGAATTGCCTGGAATCAGCATAGATACTTTTGATCCTGGAGGCAGGGTTTTATGTGTAGCGTAAAAACGGCTTACTTTATAATCCGGGTCAACAAAACGACCAAAAGAACCAATTTCAACCGTATTTCCTAAAGAACTATTCGTGGTTGTATATTTCCGATAGGATGATTTGGGATTATTCAAATCTTCCATTTTTCCAGCTTTATTCAGATCTGCAAGACTTCCGGTGGTAGTAAACTCTTCAGGATCTGCCCCGAGATCCTGATTGAGATCTTTTATATTTCTTTCTGCTACTCTTCTGTTGCGAAACTCTTCTTCAGCTTCGTTTGGGGCATTATCGGGCATTGCCACATCCTCATATTTTTTCCCCACGATGATGGTCTCTCCCGGATAGAACTTACCCAGCGGGTTCCAGGACTTAATATCATTGACCGAAACTTTGTGTTTTTTGGCAATCGAATTGATATCATCTCCAATTTTCACCTGATAATATTCCCTTCTTTCAATGGTAGCATACTCTCCTTTTCCTTCAGTAGGCCAATCATTCTGACCAACACGTTGGGAAGAATTAGACGAAAAATCCTCTTCCTTCAATTTTTCCAAATTACGGAGGCGGGTTTCTTCAGAGATGCCTGTTCTGGACACGCTGGAACTCACACTTCGGTTGGTAACGCGTTGATTGGAAGTATTCTTGCTTCCTTCTTTGACTTTTAAACTTTGGCCTGGAAAAATAATATGGCTGTCAAGTTCATTTAACGACTGAAGATAATCTACCGAAACATTGTATTGCTGAGATATTTTATAAAGCGTTTCTCCATCTTTTACTTTATGATACTCGGTATAATCATCCACATTATTAGGTAAATACTCTAGTTTCCCAATTTGAGCCGATACCGGAAAGGAAAAACCGATCAGGCTCACCACAACTGCGCAAATATTAAGGATAAGCTTCATTTTAACTGTTTTTTACATGGTATAAATCATAAACGCTACAGACATCCGATTGTACGCTGACCGCCAGGCGGATCAATTTTCGGGTTCATATTCTGAAAGTGATTGGTATCCGGTGAGAATCATCATGAACAAAACGAAGAAACTCATACCAATCTGTCTTTCCAGTAACGATTCAAAAAGCATACCGGACATAAATAAGACGAGAAATCCGTAAAAAAGCATGGAATTTTGCGCAGAAAAATACCAAATCGGATAAAAAAGTGTCCATAGAAGCAGTAATAAGCCTAATATTCCAAAACCTGCAAGATATTCGAGATATTGATTGTGAGGATTCGTAGGACGGCTGAATGCCTTGGCTCTGACCTGCTCTCTTTCATATTGAAGAGCCATTTCTGGTTCGAGGTCTGCAATTCCCACTCCCAGAATCGGATGTGTAGTAAATATTTCCCAGGCGGTTTCCCAGGCTAATAACCGCAATGAAGCAGACTTTTCCGTTAAATCCTGATCTTTTTGGAAGTACTGCTTTACATCCCATATAGTCACATCCACCCTGTATTTAAAGGAAGGAAATATGTAATAACTTGCCAGAGGAATCAGACATATACCAGCCAGCAAAACCCCTCCCAATACATAAGCCTTTTTCTGAACCAGAAAAAAAAGGCCTAAAAAAACAGCTACCATATAAAAAGAAACCAAACCCGTTCGGGAAGTAAGAATATGGAGACTGACCAGATTGATTAAGGTAAGCGCCAGAACCACCCATCTTTCCCTGGAATCAAACAGAATCTTTTTTTGCAATATCAAATGAGCGCCCAATAGAATACTGAAAGCCAGTAGAAGACCAAAATATATATGATTAATACTGCCTATAATGTCGATATTCCCGTTCTTCTTAATCGCTTCATTAATCAGCTCAAAATCAAGGAAATAATACACCAATGAAGTAACTGCCACAATGGACTGTGCCAGAATAAAAGCATAAAAAAGCACCAGATACTGCTTTTTAGAAAAACGAGGGATCAAAGCCAGAGAAATAGGAATCGCCAAAAGAGGAAGCTTTTGCCTTACATCTCTTCCCCATGCCTGTAGATCATCAGTATAAAAAACGGCAATCAAAGAAAGGACAAAAAGAGAAACGATGCCCCAGATCCAGGGTTTTTGTTTGATCTCTTGCCAATCTTTTTGTTGAAAAACCTGCCAAACTGCTGCAAAAACAAATATTCCCGTTGAAATACTTAGAAGTGCCTTGGAAATACTCAGGGAAATAACTGCGATGAGCATCCCCAACCAGGCTACATTAACCGGATTCAATTTCATTTTTTCACTTTAGCACAATGGAAGTGTTCAAAGCAGTTTCGTCATCCAAAAGGGTTTTAAAACTGGCTTCAATATTGACCTTGCGGTTTTTCTTTCCCACCATTTCGGCTTCTGCAGAAGAATAAACCACTTTTACAGGTTTGGGAAAGGAAAAATTAAGCTTATAAAGCATGGATTCCATTAGAGAGAAATTCTGATCAGGTATATCACTCCCCTCCAGTTGAGAAGTCAGTACATTTTTGTTGATCAGATGTGTTCGGATAATCGTATTTCCCTCCATTTTAAAAAAATCATGTTTTTTATCCTTTGGATTAGTTATCAGGATCGAGTTAAGCGCCTGATTTAAAGGTTCAATTCCTTTAAATTTAAAAGTAACTCCAAATTTATAGTTTTCAGGATCATCGAGCACTTTCACCTGTGAAACGCCCTCTATTTCCTCGATTTTTTCACCTAATTCTGTAAAGGAAAACTGAGTAGATATTTTTTCTTCAGATTCATTGGATTCGGCAATTTTAAGTATTGCCACCAACTCGCTCATATCAATCAAATAAGTCATAGAACCTGAACCATTTTTTTTAAACTCATAAGACTCCGAAAGTGTCAGACACGATGACAAGGGAATCATACTACCAAAAACCATAACTGGAATCAAACTTCTAAAGAATAGAGGGGCACGTTTCATATAATTGGGTTTATAGCCTCATAATTTAAACAAAAAATCTATTTACTCAACCGTCGGGGATTTCCAATCAGTAATACCCAGCCGCTAAACCAGCTTCTATTGGGTAAAACCATTTCTTGATGCATATTGGGTCATCATTAGGAAAGAGCAAATGCATAATGATTTGGTTAGTTTTTTTTCATTAGTTGTTTTACTGGTTTCCGGACATTTTTACAATCATTTTCATTGGGTGCCAGCCGATAGTAGCACAACCGGAAAACCAGGATTTTAAGTTGGTTTGGGGTACACATAGATACCCCGTATTTTGGGTAAGCGGAGGGACGCCTTGTTCCTCCGTTCTCATTTGGACATTGGCTTTTGGGCATTAGCTATTGGCCGGAGTTAACCTGCAGCCATCTGTGATGCTGGTGATGTAAATTTCGGGTTTATGGCCAAATTGTTTTTCATAAGCATTGATACAGGTTTCAGCCAGGCCTTCTACCGCTTCCGCCTTCACAATATTAATGGTACAACCTCCAAATCCTCCTCCCATCATTCTGGACCCAAGAACCCTGGGATCATCTCTCACCAGATCTACCAGAAAATCCAGTTCCGGACAACTTACCTGATACTCATGCTGAAGACCGTGATGAGATTGATACATGAGTTGGCCTACATGTTCTATATTTCCCTCATTCAGAGCTGCACAACTATCTTCCACCCGCTGAATTTCTTCAACGACATATTTACACCGCTGATAAATCACAGGGGGAAATTCTGCTACATGTTTTTGGAGCTGCTGAATATTTGTATCCCTTAAACTTTGAACCCCAGGATAATGCTTTTGAAGAATTTGTACTCCTGTTTCACATTCCTCACGGCGGGTATTGTATTCTGAATCAGCCAGGGAATGGCTCACCCTGGTGTTGCAAAGCATAATTTTGTATCCCGACATATTCAAAGGAAAATATTCATAATCCAGCGAACGGCAATCCAGTCTTACCACATGGTTTTCCTTCCCAAAAGTGCTGGCAAACTGGTCCATAATTCCACATTTCACCCCTGCATAGGTATGCTCTGCCAATTGGGCCATTTTGACTAATTCCATCTTCTCAATTCCCAGATCAAAAATATGATTTAAGGCAAAAGCAAGTCCGCATTCTACCGCTGCTGAAGAAGAAAGACCTGCTCCTAACGGAATATTCCCACCAAAAACACAGTCAAATCCTCCAAACTTGTAACCATTCCTTTGGAGTTGATCCACAACGCCCAAAAGGTAATTAGGCCACTGTCTGTTTAAAGGACTTATTTCATCCACAAAGACTGAAACCTCTTCTCCCAAATCTATGGCAGTTATCCTGATTTCCCGGGATTCATTAGGAGCAACAGCAAAAGTGATTGCCTTGTCAATGGCAGCCGGTAGCACAAGACCCATATTATAATCTGTATGTTCTCCAATAATATTTATCCGCCCGGGAGCAGTGAATAAGGTAGGTTGATGTTGATACTTTTGAATGAAAAAGTCTTGAATATGCGTCATTTCAGGTAAGTTTGTGTAGGTGAAAGCATCGTAATATTAAAACTCCGGGCAAATTAATGATAATTCCTTTTGCAGTAGTATTGGGAATTATTTTCTTTTCTCTACTGTACCCTTTTTAGCTACACTTATTATCTCCCACAGATTACTCTGATTTCACAGATCTAACCGCTTGGTAACGAGATTTATCTGTGATATCTGTGGGAGGTTTTCCAAAAGTGTACGCCAGATAGATTTTCTTAAGAACTTTCCTCCCAGCTAACAATCCTTCCATATTTTATAGCCGAATAAATTACAATTGTGCAGGAAGTACTGAAAATATGAAAAAAAGGAATGACTTTTGTTTCTATTTATATGATCCTTTGCAGGATGTTTATTAACTATAAAGAGGCTTTAAGGGGATTTAGCAAAAATATCCTGGCCGTTTTTAGTAATAACCCTATTATAACTGATTGTGATATTTGGTTGCTACTGGATTTGCCTGGCCAATTTTACTCTTATATATTCCCGTTTTCTGGCTAATTGGTACGTGATTGCTTGTGATTTGTATAAGGATAATTATATCTTTACTGTAAATCAACAGGTTGGAGGAATCGTTTTATTCCCTCAACTCAAATGATCAATCTTGTATTAATTAGCTTTTTGTCTGTATATAAAAAACTGACAGGTTCAAACGAATGGAAAGGTCGAAAACAATCATAACCCCTGTAATTGTCGCGCTCGCAATCTTACATGAAGTAGGAGCCGTCGGCCTGCATTTGGATGCGACCAAAGAGCTATTCCAAAGCCTGACTCCCTTAAATTTACTCATCTCCATTGGAGCCCTGGCTATTTTCCATCGGCAGTGGACCATGAATTTTGGGATCTTTTTGTTTGCCACTTTTTGGGGCACTTATCTGATAGAGATATTGGGTGTTCGTACCGGAGCCATTTTTGGTGAATATTATTATGGTTCGGCCCTTGGCCCCAAAGTCGGCGGCGTCCCTCCACTTATTGGCCTGCTTTGGGTTATGCTCGCATATTGCTCGGGTATTATTTCTCAGAATCTTTCCTCCAGCTTCTGGGTGCGTGTCATCAGTGGTGCCATTCTGGTGGTAATTCTTGATTTTATGATAGAGCCAGTAGCGATTGAACAGGATTTCTGGTATTGGGTAGGGAATAAGATTCCTGCACAAAATTATTTCGCCTGGCTGGTAATCAGCATTGGGATTATGTTTGGGTTTCACTCTCTTCATCAGGAAAAAACCAATCCCCTGGCTACCCCGGTTTATCTTATCCAACTTACCTTTTTCGCAATTTTTATGGTCGTAAGGCTGGGAGTCTAAACGCTAAGACTAATGGTTTTTTGAAAATTTCTTTGGATATTTACCCGGGATATTTTCTATTAAAACTGCCTTATGAAAAAAAATGGTCTGCTATTTCTGTTTCTGATTTTGTGTTTTTCTTTTCTTTCCGCTCAAAACCTGGGAGGAGGATTATCTATTGGCCTCAATGCCAGTCAGGTCGACGGCGATGAATTTAGAGGATTTAATAAAGCCGGTTTAAGTTTTGGCGGATTTGTGAATTATCAATTCACCGATATCCTATCCTTACAACCGGAGATTCTATTTGAGCAACTGGGTAGTGCCAATCAACAAATGCTCCTGGTTCACACCAATCACATTAGTTTCCCCGTTTTAGCAGCTGCCAATATTCCAATCGATTTAGGAGAAAGTGTCCACGAAGTACAATTAGTGGCTGGACCTGTCATTGGACTTTTACTAAAAGCCAAAGATTTTAATGTAGATATTACCGACCGCCTGAAGCGTGTGGATGCACGGATTACCGGCGGGGTAGCTTACCGCATGGGATCTATCAGCCTTTCTCTTCGTTATGGCTATTCTCTCAACACTTTTGCCAAAGGCACCAATAATATCGGTCTTTTTCTTTCCGGTCCATTTCACCATTATGTCAATTTCTCCCTTCGACTACATTTAATGAAGTAATTATTTGGAAATTATCCTTCGGTTTTGCGTAAATTGCGAACTTATGGCTTTAAGAGTTTTTGTCACCGGAGGTACTTTTGATAAGGATTATGATTATCTGAGAGGAGAATTGTATTTCCAGGATACTCAGCTGCCCGAAATGCTGAGACTTGGACGATGTACTGTGGATATCAATCTGCGCACGTTAATGATGATTGATAGCCTGGAAATGACCGAAGAAGACCGCGAGCTAATCGTAAGAAACTGTAAAGCCTGCCCTGAAAAACAGATTGTCATTACCCATGGTACAGATACGATGGTTACGACAGCTGAGAAAATTGCCCTTAGTGGAATTGAAAATAAGACTGTTGTACTTACCGGTGCTATGGTCCCTTACAAATTTGGCAGCTCCGATGGTTTTTTTAACCTCGGTAGTGCCCTGGCCTTTGCTCAGACGCTTCCTCCAGGCGTCTATATTGTTATGAACGGACGTTATTTCAACTGGAATAACGTCCGAAAAAACCGTCAGACAGGATTTTTTGAAGAGACTCAGGATGAGTAACTCTACATTTAATTAATCAAAGAATCTCCCAGAATCTGATTCATGATTTCAGCCTTGTTTTTTCGGCTGAGAGGAATTGTCGCATCCCCAATCAGCACCTCATTCCCTCTGATAGCATCCACTTTTGCTTTAGCTACCAAGAATGATTTATGTACCCTGACAAAAGAATGGCCAGGAAGATGGTCCATCAAGGACTTGATAGAAATATAGGTTATATATTTTCCCGTCTCAGTATAAATTTTTACATAATTCTGCATCCCCTCGATATAAAGGATATCCTCAAACATGATCTTTTCAAATTGTTTGTCACATTTGATAAATATATATGGAGACTCATTTTTCCGCTCCGGATCGTTTTCCTTATTTAAAAGCTGGAAATAATCCCTGGCTTTATTCGCTGCTTTGACAAACCGCTCAATAGACACCGGTTTTACCAGATAATCAATGACGTCCATTTCATAACCTTCAAGTGCAAAGTTGGGGTAAGCGGTAATAATAATGACCATTGGAGGATCTTTGAGTATTTTCAGAAAATCCAGTCCAGTCATTCTGGGCATTTGAATATCGAGGAAAATCAGGTCAATTTTTTGCTGCTGGATAAAGGAATTGGCCTCAACAGGATTGGCACAAAGGCCTGCAACAGAAAGAAAATCCATTTGTTCTGCAAACATTTTTACTCCTTCCCGGGCAACGGGTTCATCATCTATAATCAAACAGTTTATCGGTCTCATAGACTTAATTTCAGACTTACGTGAAAAGAATCCGGGCGCTGCTCCATTCTCAGCTCATATTTTTCAGGATATAATAATTCTAAACGACGGCGAATATTAGCTAATCCTATACCTGAGTTTTCTTCCGGAGATGATCTTATTTCCGGGCTTGCATTTTCAACTGTAAAAAACAATTGTTTCGCTTCAATCATTAACTGAATTTTTACCCAAACTTTTTCACTTCCCTGGCTGTGTTTAAAAGCATTTTCTATAAAGTTAATAAATATAAAAGGCTCTATTGTTTGTCCTCCTGCCTGGCCCTCTATCTCAAATTCTACTTCCAGATTTTCGCCTTGCCTGATCTTTTCCAGCTCAATATGGTTTTGAATATATTCCACTTCCTTTTGCAATGGTACCGGCCCTTCATGACATTCATACAGTTGATAGCGCAGGATATCAGACAACATCAGCAGGGTTTTTACCGCCCGGTCTGATTTTTCCTGGAGAATCAGAAAATAGATATTATTGAGAGAATTGAAGAGAAAATGAGGGTTTATTTGTGATTTTAAGGCAAATAATTCTGCGGAAAGTTTTTCTTCTATCAACTTCCTTTTTTGCCTTTCATTGTCAAAACTGTCTTTCCCCCATCGATAAGCCAGGGAAAATACAAAGTGAATCAGGTTAAAAGGCAAAGTTGAAGTAAAAGTGGAGAATACAGGTACAATCCAGAGAATCGCCCATTCATCACCCACATTTTGTTTTAATAAATCATAAAGACTCGTTTGATAATAAGCATTCATTCGCACATCAACGGCAGCTTCCGCATAACAAATAATCAGCAGTGCGAAAATAGCTGAAACCCAGTAAAGAGGACGATTTTTTCGTTTGAATACCAGATAAGGATAGAGGAACAAAGCATTCCCGTAAAATATCAGGGCATTAGTCCCCATTCCATACAACAGAGGGATCATCATATTGCCTTCTTTATTGGAAAAACCCGCCCAAATGAAATCCATCGAACTGATTACCCAAATTACCCCCACCCAATAAAAAAGGTGTAACCCTATTTCCAAGCCTTTTTTCATACCCGAATTTCAGAAGAATCTCTAAAAAGGTAAATACTTTTATGTGAAATGCACCTGTGCCATGACCAATCGCACAACCAGGCCTTCCAGTATGACTGAAATCTAAATAAGCTGTATATAGTTGTTATTGTCGTGAAATTGAAAAACAGATTGTCAGCGAATATGTATTTTACATAAATCTTCCCACCGTTAGAATAAGAAATTTCAAAACTCACAATTTGAGTGCGTGATTGAGGCATCACTTACAATTTTGAAATTATGAAAAATATTATTTCAGCTTTTACGGTTTCGATCCTGTGTTTATCTCTCATCAGTAGTTGCGCTCAGGAACGCAATATCGTGGGGAAAGATATGACAGAAACCATGAATTTAGTCGAAAAATCATATATCAAAGAAGGTCCTCTGGTCGGAATGGTTATTGGAATT
>JAGQVA010000268.1 GCA_020438265.1 Bacteroidota bacterium | reverse complement strand
CGAGAAGTCAAAGCGAAAGCTCAAAGCAAATATTATTTTGCCGGACGGGATAAATGGAAGTTTTGTCTGGCAGGGGAAAACCCATACGTTAAAAGGGGGAAATAATCAGCTTGAATTATAGATAGACTTGGTGTGGATGTCTTGCAAAGACATCCACACCCCTTGTTTGTATTTCGTAATTTTCAGTTTGAATTTTGTTATTATATCCATATTTTCATTTGCTTCTTTGTTCAGATTTTTAATTAAATGAACAGGGAATGCGACAAGCATGGATTCACTTGTTTAATGAGATGATGACTCAGCCTATGGACTCTGTCGAATCATTAGAGGAATTTTATAAGCGAAAGTTTGCCTTATTACCAGAAAATCTGGGAAAGGATATTGGACACTTCAATATTTTCCATATCGCACCTTTTCGTGAAGGAAAAGTCAAGTCGGTTCCTTACCGGAGAAGGGATTTCTTTAAGGTTATGTTGTTGAAGGGAAATAGCCATGTCTATTTTGCTGATAAAGTATTTGAAATCAAAAAGCAGGCACTGGCATTTTCCAATCCTCTGATTCCCTACAAATGGGAGAACCTCGACAAGATGTTTGATGGGGTTTACTGTATATTCAACACACAATTTTTTCATCAGTATAGCCAGTTCGGGGATTATGAAATTTTTCAGCCCGGAGGAAATCACATCTTTGAATTGACCGACAACCAGGCTGATGAAATCCAGGAAATATTTGAGAATATGGAGCGTGAGTTTAATTCCGGGTATAAGTATAAATTTGATGTCATCCGTAACAGAATCCTTGACATCATTCATTATGGATTGAAACTGGAACCGTCTACCTCTCTGAATAATCACCCGGTGAATGCTTCCTATCGTATCTCACGACTATTTATGGAGTTGTTGGAGCGGCAATTCCCCATTGATGAAAATCATCCCAATCTTGATTTAAAAGCTCCTTCAGAATTTGCTGAAAAGTTAAACGTTCACGTAAATAGCCTCAACCGCGCAGTCAAGTCCACTACCAGTAAAACTACCTCAGAAGTGATTGCTGATCGAATTCTGCAAGAATCAAAAGTACTCTTAAAACACACCGCCTGGAGTGTTTCTGAAATCGCTTATTCCCTGGGCTTCAAGGAAACTCCCCATTTCAATAATTTCTTTAAAAAACACATGGAGTTGAATCCTTTAAAGTTTCGCAATACAGGACAAAGTACCCCTGTTTGATTTTTACAATTATCGGATTGTTTCATGTAAGTAATTGACCATGCTTTCTGCGAAATTTGATCTCATAAGATCAAAACACTTGAAAGTATGAAGTCATTCTTTATTCCATTGTTTTTCATATCTGCGTTTGCCTTCAGTTGTCAGAAGCAAGCATCAGAGCAGCCTCAATCAAATGAGGTTCAGGCAATTTTCCCAAAAGGACAAAAAGGTCCGGCAGAATTATTCACTGGTGCAGCATATAATTATGGATTGGTTCCGATGGATTCAACCTATACCACGCTTATCGGTAATGTGTATTTCGAGCCGGGAGCCAGAAGCAACTGGCATTCTCATCCTGCCGGACAAATTTTAATCATCACCGATGGAGTGGGATACCATCAGATCGAAGGACAGCCCAAAGAGATCATGAGGAAAGGCGATGTCGTAAAATGCCCACCGAATGTAAGACACTGGCATGGGGCAAGTTCGGATACTGCGTTACAACAGATGTACATTATTCCCAATACAGAAAAGGGAATTGTAGAGTGGATGGAAGCAGTTTCAGATGAGGTTTATGCCGGGGAATAATTTTCTAGCAGCCATTATTTCTACTTTACCATTGTGCGGGGCGAATGCCCCGGCCCCAGAGGGGCCAAAAGTAGGTAGCAGCCATATTGACCTTTTTTCCGCGTGTCAGGCGTAGCCGTAGGTACGAAATGTACTATTATAACTTATCAAAAATGAAAACTACACTCTCACTCATCCTGTTTGGATTGCTTTCCTACGCACTACATGCACAGCAGGACATATTTGCAAGGAACGAGATCATCTCACCGGAAATCAATGCAGATCATACCGTTACCTTTCGACTTTTTGGGCCTGAGGCATCCGAGGTAACCATCACAGGAAGCTGGATGCCAAGGGAAGGTTTTTCAGCCCCATATAAAGAGATGCAAAAAGGAGATAGCGGAGTATGGGTTTATACCACTAAGGTACTGGAACCAGAACTCTACAGGTATTCTTTTTCAGTTGATGGAATAAGGAATACTGATCCGAGTAATGCACACGCCATTCGTGATGTAGGTTCGATTTCCAATATCTTTTTAATTGAAGGAGGCATAGCTGATCTCTATAAAGTGAATGATGTGCCTCATGGTACAGTCGCTTTCAGATGGTATGATTCTCCCGGAAATCATAAAAAAAGAAGATTGACAGTCTATACTCCGGCGGGATATGAGAATGGCAAAAAGAAGTATCCTGTATTATACCTACTGCATGGAATTGGGGGTGATGAAGAAGCCTGGATTGGATCAGGTAGGGCCATTCAGATTCTGGATAACCTGATTGCACAGGGAAAAGCCAAACCCATGATCGTTGTGATGCCAAATGGAAATGTGGCGCAGAAAGCAGCTCCCGGTATGTCCAGTGATGGATTTGTCGTGCCATCTTTCAGACTTCCCAATACGATGGACGGAACATTTGAAGCGACTTTTATTGATATCATGAATTTTGTGGAAAGTAATTATCGCACCATTAAATCCAAAAAAAGTCGCGCCATTGCTGGCTTATCCATGGGAGGATTTCATACGGCGAATATTTCCTTGAATTACCCCAATACCTTTGATTATATCGGATTGTTTTCTTCTGCGCTTGGGGTACAATCTAATAACGTTTCTTCGCCTATATATGAAAACAGAGACGAGAAATTACAACAACAGAATGAAAACGGATTCAAATTATACTGGATGGCGATTGGAAATGGCGATATGGAGAGAATTTTAAAAGGTAATCAGGACTTCAGAGAAAAAATGGATGGCATCGGAATGAAGTATGTGTATAAGGAAACTGACGGAGGGCATACCTGGGAAAACTGGCGTAAATATTTGTCTGAGTTTGTGCCTTTGTTGTTTAAGTAATGTAAACATCGCATAAATGTAATTTTATGCATTTCATATTCAGAGTCCAAAGAAGATCTCTCACCCTTCGGGATTCGAGATGCCCGTTTGACTTAGCTTATTTGCCATTCTGGCAAGCAGATTCGCCCCCGATTAGGGGCATCTCGACCAACGGGAGAGATCTTCATCAAAAACTTAATTCTTTTAATTCATCTGACACACTTAGTGCTTAACTAATCATAATCATCTAATCAAAAAATGAAAGGATCAATTATCTACTTCATAACAGGAATGCTTCTTCTCTGGAGCTGTCAACCCGACAATCATGCTACGGAAAAAACCATTCCTTCCATCGCCCTGGAAAAGACAAAAGTTAGAGCCGAAGCCGAAGGAAAAGTTTTTCGTGATCTTAATAAAAACGGAGAATTAGACACCTACGAAGATATTAATGCCTCCATTGAAAGCAGAGTTGAAGACCTGATTTCTCAAATGAACCTGGAGGAAAAAGCCGGCGCCCTTTTCATGCCGGGAGTTCCGGTGAATGAAGACGGTACCCTCGAAAGAAAACCTGATGCTACGGGCCCTGGTTCCCGTTATCCGGCTGCGATTGATAATATCGACAAAGGAAAACTCAATCATTTTAATGTTTGGGGGATTCCTGCTGATCCGAAAATGATGGCAGTCTGGTATAACAATCTGCAAAGCCATGCAGAACAAACCAGACTGGGAATCCCTGTTACTATTGCTTCTGATCCCCGCCACCATTTTAGTAATACTATCTTTTCCATGAGCGCTAATGGGTTCACCCAATTTAGTGAGACGCTTGGTATGGCGGCAGTTGGTAGTGATGCACTGGTTGAAGAGTTTGCTGATATTGTCCGGAAGGAATATTTGGCAGTCGGTATTCGTGTTGCTTTACACCCGCAAATTGATCTGGCAACCGAACCACGCTGGCCGCGCATTAGTGGCGCTTTTGGCGAGGATGCAGAGTTAACTGCCCGCATGGTAACCGCTTATATCAATGGCATGCAAGGACCAGAATTGAACGACCAGAGCATTGCCTGTATGACCAAACATTTCCCCGGCGGGGGACCTCAAAAGGAAGGACTTGATCCACATTTTGATATTCAAAAAGGTCAGATTTATCCGGGCAATAATTTTGATTATCACCTGATCCCCTTTGAAGCTGCTTTTAAAGCAAATACCGCTTCCATTATGCCTTATTATGGAATTCCTACCGGCCAGACAGATGAAGATGTGGCAATGGCCTATAACAAAACCATTATCACTGACCTCCTGAGAAATAAATACAAGTATGATGGGATTGTATGTACTGACTGGGGTTTGGTTACAGATGTGCAAATGGGGCCTGATGTAACCTGGTCAGCCCGCGCCTGGGGAGTGGAAGACCTTGCTGCGGCAGACAGAGTGCTCAAAATCATCGAGGCAGGATGTGATCAATTTGGGGGTGAAAATCGCCCTGAACTGGTGGTGCAACTGGTTAATGATGGAAAACTTTCAGAGGAAAGAATTGACATATCTTTGCGTCGTTTATTCAAGCAAAAATTCCAATTAGGTTTATTTGACAATCCTTTTGTGGATGAAAACCTGGTTCCCCAAAGTATAGGAATAAGTGAATACCGAAAACTGGGAGACGCCAGCCAGCAAAAGGCCATGACCCTGCTCAAGAATGATGAGAATGTCCTTCCTCTGAAAGCAAATACCATGAAAGTATATATCGAAGGGATAGACAGTGCAGTGGTTGCTCAGTATGCAGAAGTAGTTACTACTCCGGAGGAAGCCGATCTGGCAATCATCAGACTAAATACTCCCTGGTATCCGGTTGAAACCAATAATCCATTGGCCCGCATGTTTCATCACGGTGACCTGGATTTTAAAGGAGAAAAGAAAGCCGAGATTCTGGACCTGTTGAACAAGGTTCCAACCATCGTTGATATTTACCTCGACCGTCCGGCAGTGATTCCGGATATCGCAGGAGCTGCAAAAGCAGTTATTTCTGATTTTGGAGCCAGTGATAAAAACGTCTGTGAAGTACTTTTTGGCAATGCGCGGCCTATGGGAAAATTACCATTTGAATTGCCTTCTTCTATGGAAGCAGTGAGAAATCAGTTGACAGATGTCCCTTATGACAGTGAGAATCCGCTGTATGAATTTGGGTATGGGTTGAGTTACTAAATGATTGTTTATGAATAGTATGAGAATGAGATATTTGTTTATCCTCCTGCTTGGCACAATATTGACCTTCGGAAATTGTGTAGCCCAGGAAAAATCAAATCCTCCTGTAGAAAGTCAGAAAAAGGAAGCACCTCAGCAAACTCCAGTCTTTCCACAACAAACCCGGGTTCCCTCTGTGAAAACAAACACTACCTATTCGGTCGATATGATCACAGATAAGCTGGAATTTCCCTGGGGACTCGATTTTTTACCAGACGGACAAATGATTGTCAGTGAAAAACCGGGAAAAATTCGAATTGTAACTAAGGATGGAAAGGTTGGTGAAGCCTTAAAGGGAGTTCCTCCAGTACGTTATCAGGGCTCTGGAGGAATGTTTGACCTCAAGCTTGCTCCTGACTTCGAGAAATCCAGGCTTGTTTTCTGGAGTTATGTTGCGACCTCTAATGGAGATGCAATTAATTGTGTCGCTTCCGGGCGCTTATCTCAAGATGAATCAACGTTAGAAAATGTCAAGGTTATTTATCAAATCGGACCAACTTCAGGAGGACGATTCCATTTTGGTTCCAGGATGATATTCGATCAGGATGGATTATTGTATGTTACGTTTGGGGATCGTTTTTTTGCTGGTAGAGGCGAGGTTCAACAACTCAATTCGGCCCTGGGAAAGATCATTCGGATCAATCAGGATGGGAGCTCCGCAAAGGATAATCCCTATGCAGAAAACAAAAATGCATTACCAGAGATTTGGTCAATTGGCCATAGGAATCCACAAGGTTTGGCATTTAATCCTGTAACGAATGAATTATGGGAAACAGAACATGGTCCAAGGGCAGGTGATGAAATTAATCTGATCAAAAAAGGGGCAAATTACGGCTGGCCAGAAATTTCTTATGGATTGGAATATCGTGGTGGAGGGGTAAATGGAACCGGTCTTACCCAAAAAGAAGGCATGCAACAGCCCGTCTACTACTATGATCCAGCCACGGCACCAAGTGGGATGACATTTTATAGTGGCAAACTAATTCCGGAATGGAAAAATAACCTGTTTGTTGCGATGTTGCGAGGCATGCATATTGCCCGACTGGTCATCGATAACAAAACAGGGCGTGTAATCAATGAAGAGAGAATTTTAGTGGAGGAAAACCAGCGTTTCAGATATGTGATTGAGGGGCCTGATGGTGCATTATATGCTATTACTGATGGGGCGAGTGGGCGTATTTATCGAATTACCAATTAATAAGATCTATTTATGTGGTTCATTAGAATTTTTTTTCTTTTCATATTCTCTTTTACAGTATTGATTCATAACAATCAACTGGAGGCTCAGGACCTGATCACCAATATCTACGGTCGCCAAACTTTCAGCCTAAATGGCAAATGGCAATACATCGTTGACCCTTACGAAACGGGGTTTTATGATTATCGCTTTAAGGAAAAAGGAGAAAAAGACCCTGGAGCTTACTGGAGCAGTGGAATTCCCCGGGACAAAACCGCGATGGTTGAGCATGGTTATGATGACAAATACACGCTTCAGGTACCTGGAGACTGGAATTCGCAGGACACTAAATTTTTATATTATGAAGGAACAGTTTGGTATAAAAAGTCATTCGATTATAAGAAGAAGAATGAATCCAACCGGCTTTTCCTCTACTTTGGAGCGGTGAATTATCAGGCTGAGGTCTATTTGAATGGCAAAAAACTAGGAACGCATAAAGGAGGTTTTACCCCCTTTCAGTTTGAAATCG
>JAGQVA010000267.1 GCA_020438265.1 Bacteroidota bacterium | reverse complement strand
CTCTTTCTCCTTTATGTTGATGAGTGGTTTTGTTCTTTATCTTGACAGGAAGCACTTATTAAACCGTTTATATGCCTTTTATGCTTTGACTGCATCTATATATTGTTTTGCAGAATTTGCATACCTTCAGGCAGCTTCCTTCGATGCTGCCTATTTTTGGCTGAAAGCCCGATCGGCTTGGGTCTTTGTTATCCTTTTGGCTTTACACTTCCATCTTGCTTTTACAGAGCGTTTTCAACTGCTGAAAAACAAACTTTTCATGGGTTTGCTCTATGGTTTTGGAGGTGTGTTATTTCTGGCTGATGTATTTACGGATAAGGTAACCGGAACTCCTATGTGGACAGGAGTTATTTGGGTGTATAATCCTCCGATTGATTCGGTTCTTTATTATTTGGGAAATGGTTATGCCCTTGCGGCGATTTTTGTGATGCTCGGGCTGACTTTTTCGTTTTTAACAAAGACCAATAATACGATTAAAAAAAGACCAACCCGGTTTTTGCTGGCCGCAGACATCATTGGGGTGATTGTGGTTCTGCTGAATACCTTTGTAGTAAAAAGTGCATTTGGGGCCAATTTTCATGTCGATGGCGTGCTTCACCTTCTTTACAATCTGGTTATTGTTTATGCAATCGGGAAGTTCAATCTGCTGCAGTTTTCTCCGGAATTAGCAATGAACAAGGTCATCTCATCTATGCCTGGTTTTTTGGTGCTGGTAAATCCTGATGGTTCTATTAATAAAACGAATCCTGCCATTTCAAAACTTACCGGATATCACAAAGAAGATCTTGAAAACCATTCATTTGAACAACGATTTCCCGGTTTGATAAACCCTGATGTTTTTCCCAATTTTTTGGAGAAATTAAAAAATGAACAATTCTCCAATATTAAAGGAGTCATACATCATCAAAATGGAGAAAAAGTATCAGTTATGTACTCTGTTTCTGCAGTTTCGGTGGAGATTGGAGAACAGCCCGGGCTGATTTATATGGGCTGTGAACTTACCGATCAGAAAAGAGTTGAGCGGCAATTGGCACAATCAACAGCTGAGTTAAATCAGGCTTATCATTCTCTCCAGGAAATATCTCAAATTGTTTCAACCGAACTATTTCAATCACTTCGCGTGATGGCTTCCTATGCCGAGCTCAGTCGAAAAGACTTCAGCCAGGGGAAAAGTGATTCATTAAATCAGTATCTCAACCTGATCTTAAAGGAAGGAAACGAGATGCATGAAAAACTTGTGGGATTGGCCGAATATTCCACAGTTGAAAGTCCGGCTAAATATGAAAATGTGAGCGTGAGGGAAGTTATGGACAAGACATTACATAGCATTAAAAAGCGAATAGATCAGACCCAGGCAGAGATTGTCATCGGAGAACTCCCTAATCTCATTGCTGATAAAACTCAACTGGAAGTACTGTTTCGCAATCTTATCTGCAATGCCCTCAAATTTAATCAGGCAGATAATCCTCAGATTTTCATTGATGCCAAACTCAGGAAAGACAGTAGTTGGGAGTTTTCAGTAAAAGATAACGGGATTGGAATTGATCCCGAATATCAGGAAAAGATTTTCCTTCCCAATTACAGGATTCATTCCCAGGACCTGTATCAGGGTATGGGAATGGGCCTTTCCCTCTGCAAACAAATTATCGAAAAGCATAATGGAAGAATCTGGGTAGAATCTGAGCCCGGAAAGGGGGCAGGTTTTTATTTTACCCTGCCAGTAAATGTGGGGGAGAATATACCTGTTTTGGATGTTCAGCGGTTGTTTTAAGTGAATTTAAACCTTCCAGGTTTTCAAAACCTGGAAGGTTTGATGGAGTGTTTATTCACTCTGATAAACAGCCTGAGAAGACGGCACTTCATAAGCAAGAGAATCAGGTTCTTTATTTAAAAGAAATAATGTCAAACCTATTATTCCGGCTATTACGAGTATCAGGCTAATAATTTTATTGGATTTTTCGTATCGGGAAAACCTGGGCGTTTCAGGATCTATCTGATCTTTATGGTCAATGACTATCAGCTCATTTGATGTTTTAGGAGTTTTTTTCTTCAGTCCTTTGATCTTCTTCTGAATGAATTCCCGTTTGATTCCAAAATCTTCTTCAAACAGATCCAGGGTTTCCTGGTACTTTACAAGAGCTTCTGACCACCGGTTTTCGATCACGTATCTTTCTGCCAGATTCATTGCCTCAGTAAAAAGGGTTCCTTTCTGGCAAATATCTACTGCCTTTCTAAACTCATCTTTATCCAGGGGCATTTCTTCCGCAAACAGGTTATAAGCCGTTTCGTAATTGTTTTTTGCCCTTTCCCAATCTTTTTTTCCAAAATAATTGTTCCCCAATTCAATGTAAAAATCCATCTGAATGGCGCGATCAGTGAGTTTTATTCTTCTTTGAATAAAGTCCTGAAGTCCCGATAGCTTTACAGGAAATAACCTTTTGACTTCTTCAAAAAGGGTTTTGGCCTCTAACCAATTGCGGCTTTGAAATGATTCCTCGGCTGAAAGCCAAAGGTCATAGGCGGTCTGGAATCCTGGAAATTCCTGATTCATTGAAGTCAGGAACTCCTTATATAATTCCTGATCCTCTTTGATTAAGGTATAGATATTTGGGATCGGGTTTACATTTTTGTTCTTAGAAACGGAAAAAGGTGCTGAATCTTCAGAATGGTTCTTCAGCCAGCTTTCCACTGAGTCTATTTTTAAAATCTCGGAGATAAATAGTTTTTCGGTTTCGTTGATTTGATAATTTGAGATCGACATAATGATTATTTCAAAAAATGTGAAAAATAAAGGCGCATTATGGTTTTGCGACACTTCTATTTTGTCAGTCAATCAAAACATCTCAATCAAAAGATTATACCTGAAAAAGAGAGAGCTTTGTTCGTTTTATAGCCTCTTCCTGTTTTGTTAGAATATAAAATTACTGGTTTTCCGGGTCGGCTTGCCTCGTTGTTGGGCTAATGGTCATTTTTACTGTATGAGCGGGCAGTTTTGATTAAGTTATTGCTTTGATGTTTAAACAATAAGGTATAACTTTGAACAGTCATTCAATCAATGTTTATACCTAAATGCCTTCCATATAGATCAATACGCTATTTTTTGAACTTTTTTGCGCAATAAGTAAGTTTTTGTTAATTAAATTTTGTTTAATATTTTTGATGTTTTTGTGAACATTTTACTTGAAAAACTCTCATTCTGTTTACTTCTTTTGAGACTTTTTCTAATCGGATTAGTGTCTGCCTCCTTGCCTATTTCCTTCAACTGAAGGAATGATTTAAACTTTTTTTCAATAATAATTACCTAATGATTGTTCCAGAATGGAAACAGTAAATGATATTGCCCCATTTTTGCCCTCTACGCTACAGCAGGGGGATTACGTTGCTCTTACTTTCTTTCTTACCACTATCGCAATGACTTCCGGAGCGATTTTCTTTTTCTTTCAATTTTTCCTGGTGCCCTCCAGGTATAAAAACTCTGTTTTGGTTATGGGAATGATCCTGACCATCGCAGCTTTGAACTACATCTATATGAGGGATTACTGGGTCGCACAGCGGGTTTCTCCTACCGAATTCAGGTATTTTGACTGGCTACTTACCGTACCCCTAATCTGTGTCGAATTTTATTTGCTTATCAGTGCATTCGGAGCTCCCAAGGGAAAAGTTTTTCGCATGATTGGGTTTGCCGTCTGGATGTTGTTTTGGGGATACTATGGAGAAGCCATTGACCGCGAAAATTCTTTTATGTATGGACTCATTTCTACTTTGGGAGCGATCGGAGCCTTATATGAAGTAGGTACAGGGATTCCCTATGTGATGAATCAACCCAACGTCATGTTGCGCAAAGGATATATCACCATGTTTGGACTGGTTCTGGTTGGGTGGAATGCTTACCCGCTGGCATACATGGCGATTCCTGGCAATTTGCTTGATAGTTTCTGGACTCCCGAATCTCTGGATATTGTATATAACCTGGCGGACATTTTTAATAAAGTCGTTTTTAGTGCAGTGCTGTTTCTTGTGATAATTGCTCCTTCCAAAGAGTACCAGGAAAAAGTGTATGGTAAGGAGTATGCTGATTCTAAAAATGATTCTTCCGAAACCAATTATCACGAACAAATTTTATAAATCAAGTATGACAGAGTCTCGTTTCATTTCCCTTTTTGCTCTTTTTGAAACCCGATTTTTTCTTGCTTGTGTAATGGTCCTGACTTGTTTGTCATCTTCTGACTTACAGGCACAGATCATTGATTTTGAATCTGGTTTGGTCGCTTATTTTCCCTTTAACGGGACTGCCGATGACAAGACTGGTAACGGAAATAATGGTATTGTCAATGGTGCAACCCTTACCCGGGACAGATATGGTTCTGAAAACTCGGCCTATTATTTTGACGGGAAAAAATCGAGTATCAGGATTCCTGCGACTTCATCCATAGATCTGACCAGTTCTCATACTTTTACCATTTCTCTATGGATAAAACCAAGAGATATAAACTCAGGGTGTATATTGTTTAAAAACTATGATTATGGGATAAAATGGGGAACTATGAATAGCCCCATTACCCTTTATCATGGGATAAAAGGAGGTTTTCCTCCTACCAAATATGCGGATTGGGAATCAGACCAGTGGTATCATCTGGTATTGATTCAGGATAAGAACAAGCTGTCTTTTTATATCAATGGTTTTCTCGATCATCAGATTGATAAAGGCCATTTGACCGAATCACAGTCAGAGGACATATTTATTGGAAAGCACCCTTATTTCTGGGGCGCTTTTGAAGGAGTCATCGACGATATCTGTATTTTCAATCGCGCAATCAGCGATGTAGAAGCGACAACGCTTTACCAGATAGAATCCATGCCGATTGAGGTTGTTGTGAATAAAAACTTTGAGAAGATTGATCCCAAAGATATAACCGGAGTCTGGCAGGGAATTTTTTCCCAACCCGGAAATAAGGAAGTTGACAACTTTGCTTATTGGGTAGATCTCAATATGAAAAATGGTCAGATTCAGGGGAATTCACGGGTGGAAATCGCCAATACGCAAAATTATGGACTTTTCCAGGTTTCCGGAGGGGTTTCTGATGTGTCTCTGACGATTAAGGAAGAACGAGTAATACGCCAGTATAATCCTTCGGGATTTGACTGGTGTCTCAAATACGCCAAACTCAGGTATTACGCTGAGGATGAGTCTTTGAGAGGAAAGTGGTACGCCGATAATTGTAGGGAAAATGGGGAAGTTATTCTTTTTCGGGCCAATTCTCCTTTCAATTTTTACCAGGAATCCAAAGGAGATTACGCCTC
The DNA here is from genome assembly GCA_020438265.1 of Bacteroidota bacterium. Taxonomy (GTDB): domain Bacteria; phylum Bacteroidota; class Bacteroidia; order J057; family J057; genus JAGQVA01. The sequence goes on along the minus strand of JAGQVA010000267.1, from coordinate 1,737 downwards.
TTTGGAGGAGATTGCCGCAATTTTGAAACGAAATGAGTCTGCTCCCGAGGAGGTGGAAAAGGAGTCGGTGGTAAACCGAAAGCTGGAAGTGCAGCCGATTTCTTTCTTTACAGGAAGTAGTAACCTCACAAAATCGTCCAAAGATTACCTCCTGAATACATTGGTCTCATTTTTAAAGGAATCTCCACAGATTAAACTGAAAGTCACCGGGCATACAGACAATATTGGTAATGACGCAGTGAACCTTCAGTTATCGATTAGTCGGGCCAGAAAGGTGGTGGAATTTCTACAGAGTAATGGGATTGACAAGGACAGGTTGCGTTTTGAAGGTTATGGTAAAGCAAAACCGATTGCTGATAATGCTACAGCGGAAGGAAGAACAAAAAACCGACGGGTAGAATTTGAAATCACAGCGCAATAGCGCATATATTTTATCAAGGATGAATATGTAAAATCCTTTCACTCAAAATTACCTTCTGAATGTATGATTACATTATAGCTGGTGCTGGATGTGCTGGCCTGAGCCTTGTTTTTCATCTTCTTAAATCAGACGAACTCAAAAATAAGCGGATACTAATCCTGGACCGGGACCCTAAAAACGCCAGAGATAAAACCTGGTGTTTTTGGGGCCGGGAGCCATTGGAATATAGCTGTGCGCACGAAGTGGCCTGGGATAAGCTTGTATTTCAAGGACCCCAAAAAAGCAGTTCGCAAAATATCACTCCTTATACCTATTATCATATCAATAGCCTGGAGTTTTACCGGGAGATTTTATCGATGATTGAAGCCTTACCCAATGTTGACGTGAAGTGGGAAAAAGTATTATGGATAGAAGATGGAAAAGAGGCTGGCCGTGTGAATACTGTCCGAAATACTTATGAGGGTAAATGGATTTTTAATAGCATCAATTTTTCTCCTCGTGTCAGGGAAGAAAATACAATCCAGGTTTTACAACATTTCAAAGGGTGGTTTATTGAAACTCAGGAAGAAGTTTTTCATCCCGGGCAGGCTACTCTGATGGATTTTCAATTGAGTTCACCAGACGAGATTTCATTCTTTTACATTTTGCCTTTTTCCACCCGCAAAGCCCTGATCGAGTATACTGTGTTTTCCAATGATTTATTAGCTGAGGAAGAATATGAAACTGAGCTGAAAAGATATATTCAGGAGGTTTTGGGAACTTCAGAATATACCATTACTCATAAAGAGAATGGAGTGATTCCTATGACCAACCGTGAATATTCACATATTGGCGGAAAACGAATTGTCAATCTCGGCATGATCGGAGGAGACACCAAACCATCCACAGGATATACATTTTTTAATATTCAGAAAAGTGTGAAAAGTATTGTCTCTTCCTTGGTTGTGGCCGGGCACCCTTTTGAGCGGCCGTCCAGGCAAAGCAGGTTTCTATTCTATGATACTCTTCTGTTGGACATCATGAACAACGACCCCCATGCGATTCGTGCAATCTTTGAAGGGTTATTTGCCCGAAATAAGATGATAAAAGTGCTCCGGTTTTTGGATGAGGAAACGAGCCTTTGGGACGAAGCCTGGCTATTTTTGCGACTCCCCTGGAAATACTTTTTCAAAGCATTATTTAGAAATTATTTTCCCCGGAGAGTGAAAAAAGCAGAGTTGTCTCTGAAACCCCTTTAAAGAGATGTTATACTAACCAATCTCCCCATGGATCATTTTAGCCTTCCAAAACTTAACCTCCTTATTTGGACAAGCTCT
>JAGQVA010000266.1 GCA_020438265.1 Bacteroidota bacterium | reverse complement strand
TTTAAAGAATAGAGATATTTATCTTCTCTTTTCTACTTGAAAAAAAGAGAGGTATTAGATAATTATTAGGAAGTGCAGTACAGTCATAGCCAAAATCCTCCCTTTCATCCTCCCATTCCCGGTGTTAAGCTATTTTTTTCTCTTTTTTGATTTTGATGTTGTAACTTGAATATAATTTAAAGTTTAAACATCAAAAAATCAGATGCTCATGAAAAAAATTGCGATTACTATTACTGTTTTCGTGGCAGCGTTTATGCTGACTGCGTTTTCTCCTGCACCCCAGAAGGCAGAAGCTCCTACCTGGAGTGTTGACAAAGGACATAGTTCTGTGGTCTTTTCCGTAAGACATTTCTTCTCAGATGTGGTTGGATCTTTTGATGATTTTGATGGTGAAATCAAATTTGATCCCGATGATCTGGCTACCAGTAGCATTTCTTTCACCGTTCAGGTTGGCAGTGTGAATACCAAAAACGAGCGCCGCGACGGACACCTTCAGTCTGCAGATTTTTTCAACGCGGAACAATGGCCTACCATGAAGTTTGAGTCTACTTCTATTTCAAAAAAGAAGAAAAAAGGAAGTGTCTATTATTTGGCTAAAGGAAAACTGACTGTCAGAGACGTAACCAAAGAAATTGAAATTCCAGTTAATTATCTGGGATCCATGGAAAATACCCGCAGAAAAGGGTCTTACGTGGGTGGTTTTAATACAGAGTTTATGATCAACCGCAATGATTACGGTGTTGGAACAGGTGATTGGGCGGCAACTACAACCATTGGTGATGAGGTAAAAATCACTGTGAATGTTGAGGTAAGACGTTCTGATAGCTAGGACCTACCTTCTGTATAGGGATTGTTTTTTACCACATAGTCGCATAGAACTCATAGCTTGCACATAGAAGAAAGGGAAAAACATAGGTGAATGAATAGTTTTATATCATTCTTTCTATGTGATCTATTTAAGAACTATGCGGCTATGTGGTGAAAAAATCTCGCTCTTATTCAAAAAACGGCACCCCTTCCTGTGCATATTTTCGCATTCCTTCCTCATTGATTTCCACACCTATTCCAGGTTTTTCAGAAAGTGGAATAAACCCATCTACGACCATTTCTCCATCATAATCCACGATTTCCTTATACATAGGATTTTTGTGAAAATAAATCTGCCATTCCAGAATTAAAAAATTAGGAACCGAAGCACAGACATGAGCGGAAGCCATCGCTCCCAGAAAAGAAGCGACCATGTGTGGAGCAAAAGGCACGTAATACAGATTCGCCAGATTGGCAATACGCTGACCTTCTCCCAGTCCTCCAACCTTTTGCAGGTCTGGCATCACGATATCAACCGCTCCTATTTCGAGCAAGGGCCGAAAACCATGAGCTAAATAGTGATTCTCTCCCGCGCAAATAGGTGTGCTGGTAGACTCTGTAATGGCTTTGTAGGCATCCGCATTTTCCGCTGGAATAGGCTCCTCCAGCCACATCAGATTTAAAGGTTCCAGAAGTTTGGCAACCTTTTGACCTGTTATGGCATCGTAACGGCCATGCATATCCGCACAAATATCCATATCCGGACCTACGGCCTTACGCGCAGCAGCAATCTGTTCGTACATGCGCAGCAATTCTGCATTGCTGGCAGTCCAGTTATACCAGTCATATTTATTGGGATCATTGGCCTGATCAAGGTCAAATTTTACAGCAGTAAACCCCATATTTTTTGCCTCCAGAGCACTTTCCGCAAATTTATCAGGCGTAGGAAGCTGAAACTGATACAAAGCGGTATCACAATAAACCCTTACTTTATCGCGAAATTTCCCCCCTAATAATTGATAAACGGGCAGATCCAAAGCCTTTCCGGCCAGATCCCAAAGTGCAGACTCAATCGCTGAAAGAACCGCGATATACATACCCGATTGGGCACCTTCAAAAAAGCCGGACCGGCGAATATCTTCAAACAGTCGGTGTACATTGAGCGGACTTTTGTCTTTCAGTCTGCGGGCAAACATCTTTACCAGATGGTAGGTGCCGGGAGTTGCATCAACGCCTTCTCCACAACCCCAGATACCCTGATTCGTGTGAATTTTAACAAAAAGGCTATGTCCTCCGCGAATAAATCCACATTTGATGTCTGTGATTTTAAGATCTGAAGGACGGGAATATTGAGGGGCTTTTTCCAGAGACTGCCCCATTACCTGAAAGCCAGAGAGAGACAAGGCTCCGGCTGCGCTTGCCGCAATAGATTTTTTAAAAAAGGAACGGCGTGAAGATGTATGTTTCATTACCAGGTTCTTTGTTTAAGATATTTTTGAATTTGAGCTTTGGGTACGGGGAGTTCGTCGATGTGCTGATTTAACCAATTGGAAAAATCCTTTTCAATTTCATCAGTCCAGCGGTTGTCAATCTGTCCGGCAGTGTATGTTTTCTCGCGCAGGCGCTGGTGGCCAAACATATCTCTCAGGCGGATGATTTCAGAAGTGGTTACGACTCTTTCTGCCAGATGAGGAGGAATAAAGCTCACATTTCCTTCTTTCCCCAGAACTACATCGCCGGGCATGACCATCACATCACCGATTCGTGTGGGAATATTGATCCCAACAAGCGTAGTATTAAGTTGTCCGTCAGGATTATTGAGATGATGAGAAGGGTGATAACTGCGAACAAAGGCTGTAAACCCCTCAATTTCTTTTAACCCTTCAATATCACGAATCGCTCCGTTATAGACGATTCCATTACCAGAATTTGCGAAAATTGCGTTTCCAAGATTGTCCCCAATAGTGGGACCATCCACATGCAATCCAAACTGATCTCCGACATACACATCGCCTTTGACCAGCCGATCGACAGGCCAGGAATTTTGAGATTTAATTCGTCCTTCGGCATGTCCTACACTATCAATCACACGGTGCACATCAGGTCTTCCCGGCATAAAAACTGCCGTAACGGCCCTTCCCACCAGCACACCTTCAGGGTTGATACAAAGCCATCCCTCAGCATATTGATGCTTAAAATTAGCGTTTTTCATGATTGCCCAGGCCTCCTCGTGGGTTACCAGTTTCATACGTTCGAGAATATCGTCGGGAACTTTGGGACGTCCGTCAGGAAATCTTTCGCCTTTCCATTCGGGAGTAAGAGCGATGATTTCAGCGGGAGAAGGGGCAACTTTCTGCGCGAAAGTTGACAACGTCAGCCAGCATGACAAGCCCATAAGGATCATCACCGGCTTCAGGCGGATAAATGGTTTTATCATAGGTAAAGTAGTAGTATTCAGCTAGCTAGTGCCTTTACCTATAAGTATAGGAAATTTTTCTCAGAAATTAATGCCTCAGCAAAAAATGCCCAAAACCAATTGTCAAAATCAAATGAATCGCCACAAACATCCAGGTGAGTTGGTTCACCTCCCCGCGAATCGTAGGTGGAGTAACCAAAAATAAGTCGATAAAATGATAGATTAAGTTGCCAAAAAGGATCGCCCCCATAGCAATGGTTTCTTTCTTGTCAGTGCTGCTGATCAGATTAATAAAACCCAGACCTATAATCGCTGAACCAACGACTCTTCCGAGAATTTTCCCTGCCGGACCCAAATCAAAGCCATACAAGCCATAGAGAAATTTTGGGAAAAAGACCATTATCAGGCCAAGGGGGATATAAATAGCAGCGGATATGATGAGGAAATTTTGTACACGCATGTGAGTTGAAGATTAGGATTTAGGAGGTTAGTCGTAAATAGGGGGGTAGTAATCAACAGGATGAAAATCATGACTTTTTCGTATCTTTAACTCAAAGTCATCCTCATGAGTGCATTGGATTTAAATAAAAGATTGTTGACCGTAGCAGAATACCATAAAATGGGAGAGGTGGGTAAAATAAAGGTGAGTGATATTATTGTTTAGGGAAAATAACTAATTTGCCTTTCTTAGAAATGATCATTTGACGAAATTCACCTCATGGAAGATTTGAAACAGTATAAAAAGGCTCATCATTATTCGGAGATTGATAATGCCGTGAGGATTAATGTCCCTATTAATGCAGAACATGAATTTTATACTGACTTTTCGGATGTAAGAGGTGATTTTGAGGAAAAAGTATTTTTCCGGGCATTAAATGTGAATTATCGTCGACTGGAACTGGAAAACACTAACCCAACCAATAAGGCACTTATTTTTCTCGCCGGGATGCGCGGATCTGGTAAAACCTCTGAACTGGCTAAAATTTCCAGAAAACTTACCAAACCAGAAGCCTTTTTTCCAATCACATGCAACATTGATGATGGGCTTGATTTGAATGATATGGAATACATGGATATTCTTATCTTTCAACTGGAGCGTTTGTTTGAGGAATTGAGTCAACAAACACTTCTTGTTTTTGATGAAGATGTTATTGCTTCTTTCCAATCCTGGTTTAGTGAGAGAATTTCGGAGGCGAATAAAGTGATCAAAAAAGAAGGTGGTTTTGAAGTAAAAATGACAGCCGGTACGCCATCGCTCCTGAGCTTTTTGGGAATAACCACAAAAGTAAAAGCCAATATCGCCGGGAGCAAAGAAAATGCACAAAAGATCAGAACTGTTCTCCGCAATAATTTTTCTGATTTTGCTAAAAAATTCAATGAATTTATCGAGTATGTAAGCCTAAAACTGCGAGATCGAAATATTGCAAAGGAACTCCTTTTTATTATTGATGGACTGGAGAAAACATCAAGCCTCGACATTCGGAGAAAAATCATTTTTGAAGAATCCAATCGCATCCGGCTAATTAAAGCCAATACAATTTTTACCCTGCCAGTGGAGCTTATGTCGGAAAGCCAGCGGCTAACCACATTCAGCACGGTTATTTCCTTTCCATTTGTCAAAATTCGGGAAAAGAACGGGGATATCGTAGAAAAGGCAGTGGAGCGGTTTGTAGAATTTACCTATAAACGTATTGATCCAAAGTTGTTTGAAAATGAGCAAATCGTAAGAAAAGCAATTTTGATGGGGGGAGGCTCTCCCCGCGAATATTTGCGCATTCTCGAATACACATCTTTTTCGATTGATGAAGAAAAAGGAGTAATCGATATGGAGGCGCTGGACAAGGCAATCAAAAAACTGGCTGCACAGACAGCTCAGTATATTAATGAGGAAGAACTGGAGGTACTTGCCAAACTCAAAAAAGCCAATGCCGAAGGAACCCCTCTTCCTTTCAGTGAGAAATGGCAGGACCTATTGGAAAAACTCATCGTGCTTGAGTATAATGATGGTACTTATAAGCGTGTAAACCCCGTCGTGGAAGCCTCCAGGCTTTACAAACATTATGTCGGTGAATAATTATCAGGAAGAAATAACATTCTTGTATCGTCTGCTGAGAACAGAGACATTCCGGTTTATTATTGTCCGATATAATCATTACTCCTTATTACAGGCTTTGAAGCAAGACGTCAAAAAGAAATTTCCCGACCGATCAGTCAAGGAAATAGACGCTACGAAAATCACTTATCGAGAACTTATTGATACCTATATCGAGCTGGGAAGTGGTTTTTTCTTCATCGAAAATTTCCGCCAAATACTAAAAGATCCAGAGCTGTATGCAGGATTGAATCAACGTAGGGATAAATTGGCCCAATATCCGATTGCCATTTTTGCTCTGGTAGAACCACCTGCAGAAAGACATTTTGGACGAGAGATTATGGAAAAAATGCCTGATCTCTGGTCTTATCGTTCCCTGATGATGGATCTGAAAAAAGAACTCACTCCTTGCAACCAAACCTTCGAGCTGACTACCCAACTACGCAGGGAAGGATTTTTTCAACCACTTCCCAGTACGCTGGGAGGAAATACACAGCAGGAAAAAGAGACAGAACTGGCACGGTTGGAAAAGCAGCTTTCCGCTACCCCGGAAACAGAAATTCCTCTTAGGCTGACCCTTTTTTCGCAAATCGCAGAATTGCAATTTGAAACCAGTGCTTTCGACCGTACTCTACAAACTCTCAAAGCCTGGGAAAAAGTTGCCGGAGAAACAGATCTTCCCAAAATCGAAAGAATCCGAAAAGCCATTGCCGAGATTCGCGGAGAAAAAAAACAATCAGGTGGAGTTTTTACTCCTCCTCGTTACCTGACTCAGTCTCCATTTAAAACTGATTATTTTATCGGGCGCGACGATGATTTAGAGCGACTTCACGAAGCATTTGTAAAGGAAAACCAATCTGTCATCTGGATATATGCAGATGGCGGTGTGGGAAAAACCACACTTGCCAATCAATACTATTACAAGTACCAGACTGAATATCAGCATCTGGCCTGGGTTTTTGCTGAACTGGATGTAGAAAATGCTCTCCTTTCCCTGGCCTGGATGCTGGAGATTCGTTTTGATCCAATGGCTGAAAAAAAAGAAAGACTGGTCATTCTTTTTGATCATCTTCGCCAATTGCCTGGACCAGTTCTTCTCGTAATTGACAATGCCAGTAGCCGTAAGGGATTTGAGGAAAATGAAGCACTTTTTGCCCAGCTTATTAACTTCCATGTTTTGGTAACATCAAGAGAAAAACCCTGGGCAAAAGCTCTGCCGTATCACCTCCCTCCCTTGCCTGCTGAAGATGCAAAAGCCCTGTTTCAAAAGTATTATCCTCAATATCAGGTAGATGAAGATGAAATCCTGAATCAGATGCTTCAGGCTGTGGATTATAATACCCTGGTGGTGGAAATTCTGGCGAAAAACCTGCGCACTTTCAACCGACTGAGAACGGACTACAGTCTGGAAGACTTATTGTTAGACCTTCAAAAGGGGGGACTATTTGGTTTCCGAGCACAAAAAGTGGGAGTGAGCGATCCTGTAGGACCACTTCGGAAAGAAGATCCTAAGGCGATTCTGGCCAAACTCTATGATCTTAACCCATTGGAGGAGTCTCATCGGCAATTATTGTCTATTTTCTCTGTATTGCCAGCCGAGAATATAAAAACCGATTTGATCAAAGAGGTTTTGCCAGATAGGGAAAACCTTCAGACTGATTTGGAAATGTTGGCTTCAAAAGGCTGGTTGAAAGAGGAAGAGGAGATAAATGAGTATAAAATGAGCC
>JAGQVA010000265.1 GCA_020438265.1 Bacteroidota bacterium | reverse complement strand
CACGATACCTAAAAACGTTGAACAATATCGGGTATTTTTACACTACACACTTGATTTCAAGAACTTCCTGTCAAAGTGGATATCCTTGAACGAATCATAGAGAACCTCACCAGTGATGAAGTGAGACGATTCAAAATCTTATCGAATCGTTTCAAAGCGGACGAAGAAAAAAAGCTGCTAGTGCTGTTTGACGCGATTCGTGCGGGTGATTACAAATCTATCGAAGATGAGGTGGTAACTCAATTTTATGGGGACACCTCTCCCAAGTCAAAAAACAGCTATTATCGCCTTCGTAACAAGCTTTTAAGCAATCTCGAGAAAAGTCTTCTCTTCTATCACTTCAACTATAAGAACTCGATTGAGGCTTATAGCAATATACAGCTGTCTATTCTTTTTCGGGAAAGGGGGCTGTACCGGGAAGCTTTTTATAACCTGAAGAAAGCGGAAAAAGTCGCTACTGATAATGACCAGTTTAATATTCTTGAGGTCATTTACAGTGAAATGGTAGGGCTGGCGGCGTATCTCGAAGTAGATATTGAAAGTGTTATCGAGCGCAGAAAGGAGAATCTGAAAAAGATTGAAATCATGCGGGCGAATCGGGAAGTGTTGGGGATGGTGACCCAACACATGATAAAACGCAACTTTGCCCGTAGCAAAAAAAGTGAGTCAGTCATTGAGACTCTGGAGAGTGTTAAAGAAAGACTGGAGGAACACAAAGGAATCTTCCATTCCACTTCCGGAAAGATTATGATTCTGCGTACGGTCGTTTCAATACTGATCCAAAAATCGGCCTTTAAAGAATTAGAAGAATACGTCAAGGAAACCTATGAAGACTTTAGCAATAATAATCTTTTCAATAAGGACAATCATGCTACCCGGCTGATGCTCCGCATCTGGCGGATTAATTCCTTACAAAAACTTCACGATCTGGAAGCAGCCAATGAAGAAATTGAATTTCTATACGAAGAACTAAAAATGTATAATCGCCAGAACTTTAACGAACTGGCGTTTCATTATTATTCATCCAGGGTTTTTAATCTTAAACTTACCGGAGATCTCGATGGTGCGGGGGAAACATTGAAAGAGGCTTTTGGTATTAAGGAAATTCTGCAAAATGATGTCCATGAGCTTTACCTGCTAATTAGCCGCGCTGACCAGTTTTTTAGCCAGGAATTATATTCCAAAGCACAGGAAACAATCAGGAAAATTAAAGCTCACAAAGGGTATTCTTTTCTGGATGAAGAATTGCGTTTTTACATCCACATTTTTGAAATTGTCAATTGCTTTGAAGCCCGAGATTACAAATCCGCAGAATCTTCGTTCAAATCCCTCAGAAAGACTTATAAGCCATTTTTCAAAGACGATTTTTACGGAAAAGCAGTCAAATTTATTGAAATTGTCATGCGCATGAACACTGCTGCTGTAGAAGGGAAAAAAGTCTTTATCAAATCTGCCTACAAAAACTTTATCGCTTCATATCCCAGCTCCGAAATTGGAGACAACCAGATTTTCCCGTACGAAATATACCTACAATCCAAACTGGATGACGAAGACAACTATTATCAGCTTCTGCTGAAGTCTTTGAAGAAACGTTGATTCCCAAAATATAAAAAACAATAGGGTCAAGGTATGCCTTGACCCTACAGTTATTATATATATCGTTTATTCTTTCATCACCTTACCGGTAAATACTTTTTCTCCGATAGAAATACGGTAGAAGTAAATCCCTTCAGGTTTGTAGGTAAGATCAATGTTTTTTTCTGTTGCTCCGGGCTGGATGGGAGCCTGATTTCGGTACACAGGTTTGCCTTCCAGGTTATACACCTCCATTCTTCCGTTTACCCCTGATTTGCCTGAAGCATAAGGAACAGTAATGGCGAAGCGAAGATGACCATCAAATGGATTAGCCATTAGAGTGAGTGAAGGAACTGGCCCATAAATATCTTCCCATTGAGTAGAAAATTCTTTGACAAAATAGCGGGAGCCGTCATTAAATCGGATATTCATCCGATACGTATTTAAGCCTGAGACAGGAAATTCATCCACAACCTGATAGAAAGAACCTTCTTCACCTGTCCCGTTTCCTTCAATAACAAAAATGGAAGTATAGGAACCAGTTTCTGTTTTCTTATCTATTTCAAAATACATTCCGGATCTCTCAAACCTGGTTGACCAGTGAATCATAATATTTCCTCCTACCGGCTCAACACCTATCGTAGAAGCGGTCGTCTCGGTAATAGATTCAACGGTATTATTATCGAAAGTTACGCTTAATTCTCCTGAATCGACCTGCTGTACATAAGCAGCCATAGGCCAGACAATGATGTCATGGGTAATGCCACCACCATTAAAACGAGCTGCGTCAAATATATAATTGGGAACATTAATTTCCATGATTTCTCCGGGTCCTATGGGAGCGGATGGAGAAAATGCATCAACCAGAATACTTGGAGTATCATTATCAATACTCATCATGAGCTTAACCGGAGCAACCAGATTACGAGCGGGATCCTGGTTAATTACAGTTACCTGAAAATTATATGCTTGTCCGGCATTAATATGACCTGGAAGGTCCAAAGGAGAAGTAACTGCCAGTGCATGGCTACGATTCTCTTCTGTAAATTCATATTGAACGTTCTTGTCTGCGGAATCAGTATGTTGTGCGCCGACCGACATAGGCCAGACAATGATATCGTGTGTAATTCCACCACCAGAAAAAAACTGAGGGCGGAAATTAAAATTATTAACCGAAATGGCCTGACTATCTCCGGGGGCAACCGGGGTGAATGGAATGTAATTCGTGATGAGTGGAATCATTTCGCCACCATCAACCTTCATATAAATCGAGATAGGGTTAGCGATAGGATTAACTACATCATGATTAACCACATGAAAAGTGAGGTTGTACTGAACAGTATCAACTAGGTTTCCTGGAATCGTATTAAGGTTGGTTATGCCTATTCGGGTAGAAGAGGTTACTCCCTGTGCAAAGACTCCCAGGATTGAGATGAGAAAGAGGACGAAAAGGCCTCCTCGCTTATAGCCCCTCTTAAACATAATTTTTAATGAAGTAATAAAAAAACAGGCGCGATTCAATTCTCGAGTTACATGATTGATTAAGTATCGAAATGTACAAAGATTCCTATAACTTTACAAGCCTTAGCAAACCATTATAATTTTATATTAGCCCCTGAAAAGAAATTTAAAAAGATTATGAACAAAGAATTTCTCAATCAACTATCCCGGGAACTGGATGAAATCAAAGCTTCCGGTCTTTATAAAAGCGAACGAATCATTACTACGCCCCAGGGAGCCGGGATAAAAGTGTCCACCGGAGAGGAAGTGTTAAACTTTTGCGCCAATAATTATCTGGGCCTTTCTTCACATCCCAAAGTCGTTGAAGCAGCCAAAAATGCAATCGATACCCACGGCTATGGAATGTCCTCGGTAAGGTTTATTTGTGGAACGCAGGATATACACAAAGAACTGGAAGCAAAGATCGCAAAATTCTTACACACCGAAGATACAATTCTTTACGCGGCGGCATTTGACGCGAATGGGGGTGTTTTTGAGCCATTGTTCGGTAAAGAAGATGCTATTATTTCCGATACACTTAATCATGCAAGTATCATTGACGGTGTTCGTCTATGTAAGGCAGAAAGATACCGCTACATCCATAATGACATGGAAGACCTCGAAGATGTACTCAAAAAAAGTGCACATTGCCGCAACCGGATTATCGTTACAGATGGTGTTTTTTCCATGGATGGAACCATTGCTCAACTCGATAAAATCTGTGATCTGGCTGATAAATACAATGCCCTTGTCATGGTTGATGAATGTCACGCCACAGGATTTATGGGAAAAACAGGAAGAGGCACCATTGAACATTGCGGAGTCCTGGGCAGGGTAGATATCATCACAGGGACACTGGGGAAAGCACTCGGCGGGGCTTCCGGAGGATTTACTTCAGGTAGAAAAGAAATCATTGAGATTCTCCGCCAAAGATCCCGGCCTTATTTGTTCAGTAATACCCTGGCACCTTCTATTGCCGGCGCAAGTATCGCAGTTTTGGATATGCTTTCAGAAACAACAGAACTTCGCGACAAACTCGAAAGCAATACCCAATACTTCCGGGCCAAAATGACTGAAGCCGGTTTTGACCTCAAACCAGGGACACACCCTATCGTGCCTATTATGCTTTATGAGGCAAAACTGGCTCAGGAATTTGCCAGTAAACTACTCGAAAAAGGCATTTATGTGATCGGATTTTTCTTCCCGGTTGTACCACGCGGGGAAGCGCGAATCAGAGTCCAGCTTTCAGCCGCTCATGAGCAGAAACATCTGGATCAGGCGATTTCGGCGTTTACGGAGATTGGGAAGGAGTTGGGAGTGCTTAAATAATATTTAAACCGAAGAACAAGAAACAAGAAATGAAAAATTAAAAAGTAAATAACTCACAATCAACATATTAACTTTTTACATAATACTTTCTTGTTTCTTGTTTTTACTTTATTTTTCCTTCCACGCCTCAATACTCTTCTGATTCATTCTTACAAACTCATCCTTCCCCAATGAATCAGCTATTTCCATAGATTTTCGGGCATGAATGATGGCTTCCTTATATTCTTCCTTTTGAGCTAAAACCAGAGCCCAAACCCGGTGGATATAATATTTATCTCCCGCCAATTCATGCGCTTTTTCCAGCCAAACCAAAGCCTGATCAGGCATTTTTTCTTCTTCCTGCAAGTAACGCGCTGACTGATAATAGGTATCTGCAGTAGGGTTTTCCTTAATCTGACGATAAATTTCCGCCATAACCTTCGCATCTGTATCCACTTCTATCCGAAACCGAATCAGGGTATTTTCCCAACGCCACTCCATATCAGCGGCATCGTGAGAAAAATGATTGAACTCAATGGTAAAAGCTTCCTGAAAATCTTTGAGAGGTTCCGGAATCACAGTAAAACGCAGTTGATCCTCTTCCGGATTATAATTTGTTCTCCCATCGCCCCAGTGATCAGTAATTTTATGAATAATAATGGTCCATTCATCTTTTTGAGGAATGGCGTAGAGAGCATACGTTCCGGCGGGTACTTTATGGCCATTGATTTTACAACTATCGCTAATGGAAAATTTGGTAGATTCATTGGCACCTACCCGCCAGATTCGTCCATAAGGTACCAGCTCTCCCATGATTTTTCTGCTTCTGACTGCCGGGCGGGAATATTCAACGATAATATCTGTTAAGCCAATTGTCTGTTTGAGTGTACAAGAGGGCGAAATACGAGGGAAATTTATTTGCGAAAACGAGGTAATATTTAATAACAGAAAAGCTATTAATGGAAATAATTTTTTCATTTTGGGGTTAATAATTAGTCCGTCAAAAAATTGCCTGATTGAAAATAAACAATTATCTATATATTCTTCTTCTTTCACTCTCTAAATCCCGTCTTATCATGCTAAGAAGCTTATTTTTCTGTTTGTTTTCTTTTACCATAATCGCTTTAACTCAGGCGCAAATGATGGGTTTTGACGAAATTGATCCTGCCAAAATTTCTCCCTGGAAGGCTTCTGACATAACTGATTTTCAGGGCATTTATCATTTTGGGGAATCGGAACTTGAATCTAATTTAGTTTTGGTTGTGGAAAGAGATCTCATCTCTGCCCAAATCCGGAGCGGTCATTTTCAGGAAATCAATGGCCAAACCGTTTTTTTGATGGAATATAAGAATCTGACCCATGTAAAAATTACAGGCAATCAATTCTATTCTGATGAATATCAAGGTTCTTTTGTAGTTTTTGAACCCAATGATGAACCCCTATGGGCGTTAAAAATCAATAATCCCTGGAGTGATATTCCCCAACCAGGACAGTACGAACTTGGTCCCAAACTGGAGATTTTTGTTGAGTATTTCCCGGGAAAATTTCCTTTTGCTTCTACTCGTCTGTTAAAAGATTCTGAAATGGGCCAATATTCCAAAGCAGATCTGGGAATCATGCGCAATGAGATTTTCGCACGTTATGGATATATTTTTCAGTCAGGCGGGAAAATGGAAGCTTATTTTAAACAACAGGATTGGTATTTTTCGGCAAGCAAGGATGTGAATGATGCGCTTACGGAGATCGAGAAACAGAATATTCAGATGATCCGGAAGTGGGAGGGGAAGTAGGATCAAAATCTGTTTAGTTTCTTTTTAATTTAAACACAGAGGCAGAGGAGGAAATATTAATTTACATTTCCACTGTGCCTCCGTGTTGAATCTTTTAGTAACCTATCGTCCCGCAAAATCCCCCTCTATTTTCTGGTAAAGCTCATAAAAATCAGTAGTCAGACCAGATTCCTCAATGAGAGATTTTATTCCCTCATTCCCAACAATATTCAGCCATCTGTTCACTTCATGTTTGGAAGTAGAATAATTGAGTTGAAAATTCCCATCAAAAAAACCTGCCAGATCATCCATACTTTCCAAAGGCGGAGCGGTTTCGCCCTGATTGGTAATCACTTGCCAGGCAGAGTCGGAATAAAATGCCCGATGATCTACCTGCATGGCTATTCCTTCAAAAAACCACACAGGGAAAACCAGGGTGTGTTTTAACCAGCCTGCACGCTGAAACAATTCGGGGTGACACATTTCATGACTAATAATATCCGGATGTAACCCTGTAGGGGCAATCATCACAAAGGAATAAAAAGGAGTCATAAAAAAAGAAGCAGGACTTCCACCATAACCATATTCCTTAGCTGTCTCAATATCATGACAAAAAACCACATCGGGAAATGCGATCCGTTGCCCCCAGAATTTCTCATTTCGCGAATGAGCAGTATCTAAATAGGTGAGAAGCGAATCACGTTGCCCTTCTGATGTTTGCAGAGAAACAAAAACGTGATCTGCGATTTCGACAAAGTCAGATTGCCTGATCATCATTCCCCGGAGAATATGTGGAAAAACAATCGAATAAATCACCGTAGAGACAATCAATAAGGAAAGAAGGGAGATGATCAGTTTTCGGGAGTGTTTCATTGACCTGGTTTGGGAGATTAGTCGTTGGGATACATGGTTTA
>JAGQVA010000264.1 GCA_020438265.1 Bacteroidota bacterium | reverse complement strand
CATTTTTGACAGTTTTTTTCTCGTAACTTTCTATTGTCGTTTTTACCTCTTCCATCAACCATTGAGGGGTGCTGGTAGCTCCGCAAATTCCGACCGTTTCATGGGGAGAAAACCACTCTTGTTGTATTTCTGCAGTAGAAGAAACAAAATAAGTATAAGGATTTACCGATTTACACACCTGAAAAAGCATTTTTCCATTGGAGGATTTTTTCCCGGAAACAAAAATAATTTTGTCGTAGCGAGTAGCAAAATTTCGTAGCTCGTCGTCGCGATTGGAAACCTGCCTGCAAATCGTATCGTGGGTTTTTACTTCTACCCCTCTCTCGCTTAGCTTGCGGGATACTTCGTAAAAATTGTTGCGATTTTTTGTGGTTTGGCTGTAAAGGGTAACCTTCTTAGGGATTTGAGTAAGATCCAGTTCATCCACATCGGCAAAAACAATCGCCTCATCGTTGGTTTGCCCCTTCAGAGCTATCACTTCAGCATGATCTTTTTTACCAAAAATCATGATATTTTCACCATCCTGATATGAGTTATTGATGCGGTTTTGGAGTTTTAATACAACAGGGCAAGATGCATCAATCAAAGTAAGGTTATTATCAATCGCTTTACGATAAGTAGAAGGAGGCTCTCCATGAGCACGAATCAGTACTTTTGCATCCCGCAATTGACGAAATTCCTCATGTGAAATAATCACCAGGCCTTTGTCTCTCAACCTTTCAACCTCCATGTCATTGTGTACAATATCGCCCAGGCAATAAAGCAACCCTTCCTGATCGAGAATCTCTTCAGCCATATCAATGGCGTAAACGACCCCAAAACAAAAGCCCGAACCGCTATCTATGGTTACTTTTAGATTATACATAAGGATAATGTTATAAAATATTGAAAATCAATACGATCATTTAAGATCCAACCTGAGAAACACTTCTGACTACAACCTCTTTCTTCGAGGATCTGTTTTCTAAAAACTCATATATATTAATGATCGATACCAATAAAACCATAAGGTAACCAGTGTCATCAGCCGGAATGGAACCAATCCTGATCCCGAGGTTTTCCAGATCATTATAAATCACAACCGGATAAGCAGTCAAAACACCATTAACCAATAAGAAAGGAATAAGCGACACCAGATAAGCGAGATAATAACGCCCCATATATTTACCCCGGATCACAAATACATTTAACAACATCAATATTGTCAGAGAGAAAAAGGTAACCCGGGTGTAAAGATGGTCCCAATGAGTGATGGTTAGTATGATAGAAAGGAAAAGAATTCCATAAGAAATTCCTTTGGCGTAAGGTTCCAGAATATCTCGTTTGATGTAAACATTCAGACAGGCATAGATAAAAACACATGCGTAGGGCACCGTAAAGAAGAACATCCATTCTTCCATCGGCAAACCCAAAAACTTTATCCCGGTAATATATGCGTCATTGAATTCCCATACCCCCCATTCTGTAAAATACACATCCCAAATAATAAACCAGGCTCCGATGATAAATATGGCAGGAAATAGCGCTTTCCAACTTTTGTAAAAAGCGACTTTTTTGTCAAAAGAAAGAATAAAAGGAAAGAAAAACGAGAGAATATTCAGAATCAGATAGGTATACATGATCGCACTAAATAGCTCTCAATTGATGTTGGAAATAGGTTTTCACCCAAATGGCCAGTTTTTGATTATCAGGAACCCTGATTCTTTCGCTCAAAATACGCGTTGCAGGTAGTTTGGTGATTTTCTTGAATAATCTCAGGTAATACCGGTATGCCAGATAAACTCCTCTTTTGGCTCCTTCAGGTAGTTGCACAATTCCTGTAAATGCATGTTCAAAATCCCGACGAATATCTTCTTCTATTGCCAGTTTTGCATTGGAATTAAACTTTGTAAAATCAACCCCGGGAAAATATACTCTGCCTCTGTCATCGAAATCACTTTTCATGTCCCGTAGAAAATTTACTTTCTGGAAGGCTTTTCCCAGACTTTGAGCTGGTCCTTTCAAATAATCATATAATCCATGATCTCCCTCACAAAAAACCCTCAAACACATTAATCCCACAACCTCTGCTGATCCATAAATATATTCCTCATACCCCTCCTGATTATATGCATCTTTCACCAAATCCATTTCCATGCTTCTCAAAAAAGCTTCAATCAGCTCCAGATCAATTCCATACTTATTTACCACCGCCTGGAAAGAATGCAACACAGGATTTAAGCTGATTTTCTCTTCAATGGATGTATAAGTATCAGCCTTAAATTTTTTCAGTAAAGCAGCCTTATCGTAGTCATGAAAAGTATCAACAATTTCATCTGCATATCTCACAAATCCATAGATTGCATAAATAGGATCGTGAAATTTCTTATCCAGGGTTTTAATACCCAGACTAAAGGAAGTACTGTAGCGGTTGGTAATCAGTTTGCTACATTCCAGACAGGTGTCCTGGTATAATTGCATAAAGGGGGTAGGCATAGCTTGAGGATCAATTAGTTTTTATTTGTCGGTATATTGGTAATATACAATTGTTAATTCACCAAAGACTTGAGCTGAGATTTCAATTGTTTTCTCGCAATGTGAATCCGATTCTTTACTGTTCCGATAGGGATTTCGAGAATATCTGCAATTTCATGATATTTATACCCCAGGTAGTACATCATAAAAGGTGTCTGATATACATAAGATAACCCTTCAACTGCCTCAGTAATTTCTTCCATTGCAAGGGTAGAATACGCATCGTTTTTGACAGATTTGGTTGTTGCATTCAGAAAATGTTGATCCTCCGTAGGGTCAGTAAAAGTATTATGTCTTATCACACGGTGGTAATGTGTGATAAAGGTATTTCTCATAATTGTATACAACCAGGCTTTCAGGTTTGTCCCATCTCTGAACTTATCTTTGTTGCGGAAAGCCTTGAGTAACGTCTCCTGAAGCAGATCCCTGGCGTTTTCCTCGTCGCGGGTAAATTTGAACGCTATTGGCATCAGGCTGGGCTGAAGATTAGCAACTGCTGTATTAAACTCTATATTTGTCATGATTCCTTCTTTTGTTTAACTAATTATATCAAAAGTAAAACAAAATATGGAGATTTGCAAATTTTTGTTTAACCACAAATCATAATAAATAAACAAAATAGACACACAACCCCTGCCCAATACCTGTTAGAAACATATAAAAACCTAATAAACAGCATATTAACAGTAATAGTATAGCTATGTTATGGTGATTTTGTCTAAACAATTTTAATGAAATTTTAACATCTTTTTTGTTAAGGCTATTTTCCAAATTGTTTAAACACATAAAATATTGTTTCACCTGAGATCGCTATATATACGACCTCAGGGTCAATTTCAGATTTCAGGAATTGATTATTTGTCCTCCTTTTTACAATTATTTTGATTTTTTGCGGAATACCTTTTTCAGCTTCTGCCAAAATCTCCCTCTATGCTTAGGAGGTGTACCCCGAGCAGGAATAACCATTTCAGCAGTGGAAGCCGAGCTGATTCCCCAATCCTGACTCACGGGCGGGTGAGGTAACAAGTCTTCCTGGGGCGGAAGAGGTTTATATTCAGGGTTTAAGGTAACCAAAAGACTGATTTGTATTGCATGGAGTCCGTCATTGCCTTCTACAGGTCCCAGGCGACCAATATTATCAAGGTAATCAGTTGGGGTAAAACGATAAATATACTCCGCGCCCAGGCTAATAACCGGGCTGATAACCATTTCCAGGCCTCCAACTACGGGAAAACTGCCTACGGATGTATTATACTCTTCACCTTCCAAACGGGTGAAAATATTTTCGCTTAAAAAATTCCCTTCTGCATCTCTGGGATTGAAAAACAACATTCCTATTCCTCCGCCGATAAAAGGTCGCAGAAAACGCCTTCTGAAAAACCATAGCTTTAACCTGAAATCTGTGTAAAAGAAAGAGGTCTCCACAAAATGATTAGGCACGACCTCGTTATTACCGGGTAATAGATTCAGATCGGTTTGTTCTGCAAAACGGCCAAAACCAGCATTCATTTGCATTTGTATAGCCTTTTTTCCAGCAAATTGTAGCGAAAAATTCCCTCCGGGATAGAAGCGTCGAAACTGATCTCCGCTTTCTATTAAATCTCCGGTATAAGAATAACTGCTTAGTCCAATCCCTAATTTAAGGGGAGCAGGATTGGATTGTTGTGCTATCATTGTCGACCACAACAAAAATTGAGAAACAACCAGAAGCAAGGCTTTGTAAATCATCAGCACTAATCTACACATTCCTCTACAAATTACCTATATGGCTGTTGGCCTTTGGCTACTGGCCTTTAGCTATTAGCTGTTGGCTTTTAGGGAGACCAGGCTAATAGCTAAAAGCCAATAGCCAACAGCTACTTCCCCTGATTCAAAGTAAAGTACAGACTAATCTGTAATGCGTGTAACACATCAAACCCTTTTCTTGGCCCTAATTGACCTATATTATCCAAATAATCCGTAGGGGTAAAACGGTAGGTATAATCCATACTTACCATCAGGGTTTGGTTGAGGATCATTTGCCAGCCAACAACTACCGGTAGCTGAGGAATCGCGGTGTTATATTTTTCTTCCTCATTGCGAGTACTCTGATTCCGGGTCAGATGTTTTCCATTGACATCCCGAGGGGCAAAAACGATAATACCTGCACCGGCAGAAAGGTAAGGCTGGATATTTTTCTCCTTCAAAAAACGCAGTTTCAACCTCAAATCGCCGTAAAAAAACTGAGTTTCCACAAAACTGTTAGCGGGTTCCAATACGCCTCCGCCATCATCAACCTGTTCGGAAAACTTGCCAAAACCTCCATTTACCTGCAGGTCCAGCAAACGGGGAGTTGCAAGCTGTAAGGAAAGGTTTGCGCCTGGGTTTACCCGTTGAAACCGGGTTGTGGAATTAGTCAAATCCCCTACATAGGCAACACCAGAAAGGCCAAAACCTACCTGAAGCGGGTATTTTTGTGTGTTATTCTGGGCAAATACATTAGAGCAAAGGCAAAATACAGTCAGCCAAAATAGTTTTTTCATTTACAGGTAATAAGTAGCTGGTTTACATTACCACAATGGAGACGATCTTTGCAGTATCTTCAGGCTGTTCACTGGCAACACTGGAAGCTTTCACGAGATAGTGAATCGAAGGGAAGTCAATCGAGGCTACATCAAAGACACGATAACTATCCAGATAGACAATTTCCCAATCATCTCCCAAAGCTTTCAAATCGGCAAAATTCATTCCTACCTTGATCGTTTTGCGGGAAATCAGGTCCGGGGTTTCAATCCTGATGCGGTTGACGACTTTCTTTTCAAAAAAATCTTCTTCCACATACACTTTACCGGTATTGTATTTCAAAATCACAGCCCGCCATATATATCCATCTTCATTAAAGATTGTGTCCCTGGCTGCATGTCCTTTCAGGTGATCCATTCCCTCTTTCAGCATGGGATCCCCAATCTGAATGTATTTCAGACCGCTACGTGAAATTTTCTTACTGCCGCCACAACTTACCAGTAATACGACAGCTGCAATTGATGCTGCAATTAATAATCTGATCCGATTCATATACAGATAATTCATCAGAGAAGGAAAGATACAAAAAGTATTCACTCTCCCCCCTTTGTACACCTAAATTGTGCCATAAACGCAAATTATCAAGGAAATCCCTTTTTCCCAGCGAAAGACTTCTGCAATATTTGCCTTTTGAATCCAGAGGGAAAAGCGTAAATTTGGCTTATGAATAAGATCATAAAGTATACCCTTTCTGGCTTTGCCTTCATCATTGTGGGTCTTTTAGCAGGTTTTCAAATTAAAGACAGTGCTCCAGGCACCCCAATGGCTACCATCGATGATGGATTAAAAAAGCTCCAAAAAACATTTTTCTTTATCGAGGAGAATTATGTGGAAGAACCAGACCATGACAAACTTGTCGATGACGCAATCAAAGGTCTTTTAGAAGGACTGGATCCGCATTCATTCTATATTCCAGCCTCTGAAATGAAACAGATGCAGGAACAAATGGAAGGAAGTTTTGACGGAATTGGAATTCAGTTTAATGTAGTTGATGATACCATTTACGTGGAAACACCCATTTCGGGAGGCCCCAGTGAGAAACTTGGCATTATGTCAGGAGACCGGATTATTAAAGTCGACGGGAAAAATGTGGCTGGAATTGGCATCAGCAATACTGAGGTAATGAAACATCTGAAAGGTCCCAAAGGAACTGAAGTAAAGGTGGAAATCCTGAGAAGAGGTTATGACGATCTGTTGGAATTCGACATTGTCAGAGATAAAATTCCGCTCAATAGTGTCGATGAAGCTTATATGATCAGGGAAGATATCGGATACCTGAAAGTAACCCGATTTGCTGAAACTACCTATTCAGAATTCAGGACTCAGCTGAGAAAACTTATTGATCAGGGTATGGACAAACTCATCCTTGACCTGAGAGGAAACCCCGGAGGTTATATGAATATGGCTTATCGTATGGCAGATGATTTCCTCGCAGCGAACAAACTTATCGTTTCAACAGAAGGAAGAATTCGTCAGAGTAAGCAGGAATATCGTTCCAATTCTTCTGTAGGATTATTTGAAAAAGGTTCACTGGTTGTATTGCTTGATTATGGTTCGGCTTCCGCCAGCGAAATTGTTTCAGGTGCCATTCAGGATCATGACCGAGGGTTGATTGTGGGAGTAAGATCCTTTGGAAAAGGACTTGTACAGATTCAGGAAGAGTTTGAAGACGGTTCGGCAATCAGAATTGTGATTTCCAAATACTATACCCCAAGTGGTCGCTGCATTCAAAAACCTTATCACAAAAGCTCAGAAGATTATGAAAAAGAAATTAGCGAGCGTTTTGAATCAGGTGAAATTTTTGATCAGTCCAAAATTGAGGTTCCCGATTCGTTGAAATATACAACCACTTCAGGAAGAACTGTTTATGGCGGTGGTGGAATTTACCCTGATATTTTTGTCGCTGACGATACTACAGGTAATAGCAAATACTTTACAGATTTGCGGATCAAGGATATGTTCCGACAGTTTTCATTTGATTATGTCGATAACCGCCCT
>JAGQVA010000263.1 GCA_020438265.1 Bacteroidota bacterium | reverse complement strand
AGACTACACTAAAGGTATTTACTTTCCGGGTGGAACTTTCCGCCATTAAGGCTACAATGGCGCTGGAATCAATTCCGCCCGACAAAAAAGCCCCAAGAGCGACATCACTGATCAGCCTTCTTTCAACACCCTCCCGCAGCAACCGACGTACATCCCGGCAAGTTTCTTCATAAGACTGGCCAGAATGAATGACAGCCGATTTTGCCAAAGACCAGAAACTGCGGATTTGAAAATCGCCATTTTTCCAGATTCCCAGATGACCAGGTGGAAGCATGTAAACTCCTTCAATCAGCGTATTGGGTGCATTGACTGAATAATAACGAAGGTATTCGCTCATGACCTCCTTATTGATTTTCCCGGGGACATACTCCGAAGCCAGTAAAGCTCTTACTTCAGAAGCAAAAACCAGGCGCTCCCCATCGAGATAATAATACAAAGGTTTGATTCCCAGCCGGTCCCGCGCAATAAACAAACTCCCCTCCACCTGATCGTAAATCGCCAGGGCAAACATTCCGTTAAATTTTTCCAGGCAATCGACTCCCCATTTGGCATAAGCCGCCATGATCACCTCTGAATCCCCTTCGCTCTTAAAAGAAAATTCTTTTAGCTCTGACTTGATTTCCCGGAAATTATAGATCTCACCATTAAAAACCATTACATATCGCTCAGAAGCGAAATACATAGGCTGAGAAGCCGCATCGGAGAGGTCGAGGATAGACAAACGCAAATGGCCCAGGGCCATACCGGGCTGAAGAAAATGGCCCTGGCCATCCGGACCCCGGTGGTCCATCTTTTGAGTCATCTGATGAATGCGCTTATCGGCGAGGGATAAATCATTCTCAGCTGTGAATCCGGCTATTCCGCACATATTTGTTTTTAAATTTTAAAAAGGGATCATGAAAAAAGACCTTCCAGGGTTTCGTAACTAAGACCTTCCAGGTTTTCGAAAACCTGGAAGGTCTGAAAGAACATTCTACACATTCATTGTCATTCGGTTGCGATGAAAATCAATCATTTTTTGAATCCCTTCTTCCACACTCACCAACGGGCGATTCAATAAGGATTTCATCTTGGAATTATCAGGTCTCCGGCGTGTCATATCTCCTTCCTTCAAAGCGGGAAGATGAATCACTTTGGAACTGGACCCTGTTTTCTCAATGACCAATTCTGCCAGTTCAAGTATGGAAATTTCAAAATCGCTTCCTACGTTAATTACATCATTGCGAAAGGAACCTTCATTGAGAATTTTGATGGTCGTTTCAATATTATCGTCGATATAACAAAAGGTCCGGGTCTGTTCTCCCTTTCCATAAATCGGGATATCTTCCCCTTTCAGGGCAGAATTGACAAATTTGGGCACGACAAAATCATTGCTCTGTAAAGGTCCATAGGTATTAAAAAAACGAAAAATGGTATAATCCAGGCCGTATTCCCGATAATATGAACGAATGAAACATTCGCCGGTCTGCTTGACAATCGCATAGGGAAGACGGGCATTTAAAGGGGTGGTTTCTTCATTCTGGGGAATCTCATAAGGCTCTCCATACACTTCTGAAGAAGACGAAAAGAAGGTTCTTTTCACGCCCGTATTTTTGGCCAGACTCAGCATGTTTTTGATTCCCTCAATGTCATGGAGCACCTTTATCGGGTTGGCCAGGGTTCGTTTTACCCCTACGACTGCTGAATAATGAAATACATAATCAAACCGGAAAGAGGTCATAATGGCCGAAAGTTCGTTAAAATCATTGGTATCAGCCTTTATAAAACGCCAGTTTGGGTACTGCTTGTCAGGCATTTTATTCAAATCTCCGGTAGACAAATTATCGACCACAACTACAAAATTATCCGGGTTTTTGACCAGTTCTCTGACCAGACTTCCTCCCACGTTGCCAGCGCCACCAGTTACTAAAATTATTCTACTCATTGCCAATGTTTAATTCAGGTATTAATGAAATACAAATCGGGTTTTTTCCAGTAAGTCAGGAGCCTGGTGAAAATCACGGGCATATTGCCATGCCGCCCGGGACCATTCATCATAAGTCTCCTGTCCCATATTTATACAAAATTGAATGATTTCTTCATGCTTTTCCAGATTATTTAGGGGAATATCCCAACCTGCCTTTTGGGATTCCAGATTCCGCCACGGCGTCTGATCGCTAATCAGAACAGGTTTCCCTTCTACCAGCCCTTCAAAGATCGCATGTCCAAAATTTTCCGCCCGTGTAGTCAGAACAGAAAAGTGATAAGAGCGGATCAGTTCAGGTAATTCAGGTGCGGGAATCGGTCCTTTAAATTGAACGGAAACTGAATCAGGAAGCTCGGAAGCCGTTTTTTTACAAATCTGCAGATACTCTTCATCCTCAGCCGGGCCATATATATCAAACAAAACCTTCCCTTTCACATTTTTCAATCTTTCCAGGAAAAATTCAATATTCTTTTTTCGTGAAATTCTGCTTGTAAAAACAAAACGCACTTCTCCTTCTTTTTTAGGAACGGTTTCCCAGTCCCTTTTGCTTTTTCGGGGAATATTGGGCGCAATCCGAATATCGAGTTCCTTCCCAAAAAAGCGAGTAATATCCTGCTTTTCCTGAACATCTGTCGCCTGCCAGATGATCTTTCGCTGAACGCCCGTCAGGCGCATCAGGGTTAAAAAAACCTTTTTCTTCAGAAAACGAACTTTCATCGCTCCCGCCTGAAGCATACCTCTGGGAGCCAATACAACTTTAGCCGAAATCTGCCCGCGAAATTTCATCCAAAGCGGCCATATCGTAAAAGGCAGAGAATACATGCTATTGAGATACACAAAATCGGGGTTTTGTTCCTGGATCAATTTGCGTAAACTGGCGTAAGAAATCTCCTGATCCGAAAAATAATACACTGGAATCCCTTCATACTCAGTCCAGGTATCACTTTCCACTTCGGTATAAGGTTCAGTAGAAGTATGATCCACATTTTTGGTAACTACACTGAATGTATAATCCTTTTCAAAAGCCCGAATCAGATTGCTCGTTGACTGAATAGGCCCTCCCGCTTTATAACCCGGTAAAAACCAGTCAATCAGAATGAATATATGAGGCTTTTTGCGTTTCAATTTAGTTTTTCGTGAATGTTTTTGCAGTCATAAACAAAGTTGACGCCCAGATTTCGGGAGTTATTTGCCGGCTAAGTTCGTAACTTCTTTCCCCCATTACCAAAAGTTTTTCGTCCGGAACATGGATGATATTTCTCATCGCTTCTTTGATCGAAAAAACACTCCCTGGCTGGTGGGTATAACCATTATAGCCCGTCTTCAGGAAAGCGGATGCTGCACCGACATTTTCTGCTGCAATCAGGGGCAGGCCTGCTGCCGCAAATTCGTGAAGTACCACACCCCAGGGCTCATTTCGGCTTGGCAGCACAAAACAGCCTGCTGTTTCTACCAAATCTGGTAAGTTTTCCGGTTGTACAAAATCGAGATGAATCATTCCTTCTTGATTCAGCCAATCATTTGCAGCGTTTCCTTTGCCTACCAGCGTCAATGTCCAGTCGTGAGAAAGTTCTTCTTTAAGCTGT
The DNA here is from genome assembly GCA_020438265.1 of Bacteroidota bacterium. Lineage (GTDB taxonomy): Bacteria > Bacteroidota > Bacteroidia > J057 > J057 > JAGQVA01. Next base: position 3,526 of record JAGQVA010000263.1, on the reverse strand, counting down.
AAAAAAGCCTGGCAAAGTTCTTTAATTCCTTTAACATCAATTATTCTTCCCACATAAAGGAAATTATGTGGCCAGTTTGTTTTTTTATCTTCACTGAATCTGGAAAAAGCCTCATGAAAAGGCGTTACATCTGCCGAGTACATCCCCGTGAGAATTCTATCAGGAGAAAAACCGAGTCTTCGGGCAAATTCATATTGAAACCGCCCCGGCACAAAGGTATGCGTAAACCGCTTTTTCAACATCAATGGGCTGATTAACGTAGCGATCCGCTGCCTCAAGTCTCCCCGCCAGTGATTGTCAAGGGCACAAACCACAGGTACTCCTTCGCCTTTGATTTTTCCCGCTACTTTCAGATAACCTTTATCCATCCACCCGGTTACATACACCAGATCAGGAGAAATTTCGTGAAACAAATCCAGCATTTCCTTTTCCCCCATTTCCCGTCTTTCATAAAACCGCACCCCCTGATATTCCCTGAAACGAAAAGGAGCTTCCTCATTGACCGGCCAGCGGACGATATGCACTTCACATCCATATAACGTGTGGAGGGTTTCGGCACAAGCCAGGAAGTATGCAGCTACTTCTGTGTATAAAAATAGGATTTTCATTCTGTTTGAGCGGTCAATTCAGCAGGAGTTTTCGGAGGATATAAATGTGTATAAAAAAGAATAGCCAGGATCAGATTTGCTGTAAACGCATTAAGAGACGAGTTTAACCAGGGCTCGAAGAAAGCAGAAAAGCCGGCAGAAAAAAGGATAGCCAGCCGAATGTTTCTTACAGGAACCTTATTCAGAAAACGCATGAAAATAAACAGAATCAGAATCGTACCCACAATTCCCGTATTTAATAAAAACGCCAGATATGAATTGTGAACACCTCCCTGGTGACCTGAAATAATCAACCATTCGGGCATGTAATCGTGAAATAAAATTTCTTCAAAAGCAAACCCTCGTCCCAGCCACATATTTTCCTGAAAGGTTTCCCAGGCCCATTGCCAGGCAAAAAACCGCCCGGAACCCGTAAGAATGCTTTCAATTCGTAGCTCTTCTCCCAATCCCATCAACCGGATCAGATGAATAATACTTTCGATATTAAACAGGGCTACCGCTGTTGGAACAAGGAGTATGTAAAAAATAATTCGTTTAATGGAGCCGCCTTTATAGAAATAATAGAAAAAAAGAAACAGGCTAATCGAAAGTAACGCATTTCGGGAAAAAGAAAGCACAACGGAAACCAGCAATACACTCCAAAAGGCCCAGATCCATATTCGGTCCTTTTCCATCTTCAATAACTGGAGGTAAAGGAAAAAAATCATCATCAAAAGGGTTCCATAAATCCCTATCCCATTTGGATTCCCCATAACACCTCTAAAGCGCCCGGACTCCCCATAAATGGCAAGGTTGGGTTTGACGATCATAAACGCCAGCCCCACTGCAAAGACGATCACAGCCAGATAAAACACGTCCCGAAGAAGGGTTTTTCCATCTTTTCTGATATGATAATCCAGATAATGAAATCCCACAAATAAAAGCAATATATAGGAAGTTGCTTTGGAAAAGGAGGTTCCGAAACTATAATTGCGAAAGGCTCCTATAATGGCAATTACATAAAAAGGAATAACCAGCAAAAACAACCTTTTAAAACCGTATTTTTTTTTCGTTAAATCAATGATCGTCAGCCCTGCCATGATCATCAATGAAATAACCCGAAGTTGTTTGGTAAACTCGACTTCGCTCTCGCGGCTGTCTCCAAAAACCAGGACGATCAAAAAGCTGAGGATGATATGATGATCCTGATTATTTCTCCGAAAATTGACTAATAAAACGGCAAAAATCAGATAGGATAATGGGACAAAGGCTCTGCCTGCGATATACAGGACAGGCATCATCCACAATATTGTCTGATATTTTTTTAAAAATTCTTTCAAGTCAATTTTCTAAATCATTCTCTCAGATACTCGCATGAATCAGTCGCTGATAATTAGGTTTATGCGCTTCTTTTGTAAAATGCTCCATCGCCAGCTGACGGCTTTTTTCTCTTTCCGTCATTGATACTACAGTAAATTTTCGGTCAAACCGATTTTCAGGCTCTATGATCCACCCACATTCGTATTTCTCTGCAAAATCTGAATAATCTCCCAGTTCAGGTGTAATCAGAATTTTGAGTCCGGCGGAGAGGTATTCACCAAACTTTGTGGGAGCAGCCACCTGATTGGTTACCGTATTCTCCCTGATCAAAATTCCATAATCACACATCGCCAGGGTTTGAAAAATCTCCTGATGAGAAACCCAGTCTTTGCGAATACGGTCTGGAAACTGCGCATAAGCCTGTAATTGAGTCAAATCGATTTTGGCCAGAAACAATACATGCACAAATGGCTGTTTTTCCATTGCGCTTATGAGAAACCTATCCAGCATCTGAAATGACTGCCAGCCTGCACTTGAGCCTGCGTACACCAGAACAATATCGTTTTTCTGATAACCATAGGAAGTTCTGATCTTTTCTCTTACTCCTTCTGTGAGAAGATTGCGCTCAAAGTACTGGTTAATGGTACAAGGAATAACCACATGATTGTCAGACTGATATCCAAAATTATTTCGCCAATATTCAACCAGTTTTTGGGAAACACCCAGACGAAAATCACTTTCATTCACAGCCTTTTCCTCCCAGATTTTCACTTCTTGTTTCATGGTCTCATTGTCAACTACCTCATATTCATGCCATTCTGCCTCATAAGCTCCACGGGCATCCAGACAAACCCAGTCAATCCTTCCCTTTTCTTTTAGCTTTAAAGCGAGATTACAAGCAAGAATACCCCGGGTCATGATTTTTCGATCTTTCAACCCAAAAAGGATGATTCTCAGGAGAAAATAGTTTTTTTCCCAGTTAACCAGCCGAGGCCACATGGGCAAAACCATGGCTGAAGGAAATTCTGCCTTGAATTTTTTGCGCTGGGCTCTGAACCCTCTCAGGGAAATAAAGGAAACCAGCCGTACGGGATGGTCGTGAGCATCAATCAGATGTTTGCACACATCAATCACCTGGCTGGATACCACGCCTGAATATTGATCACCCAGAGTAAGATAAATCATGTCTGGAAACAATTTGTTGATAAATAACCTCTGCGATTCTCTCACTCGCTTTCCCATCCCAATAAGGAGGGATTTCCCCTTTTTTATAGGTTCCAGCCTCGATTTGCTGAATCAGTGGCTGAAGCACTTCCAGATCAAAAGGCACCAGCGTATTGGTACCCAAAGTCGTGGTGATGGGTCTTTCTGTATTGGGCCTCAGTGTCAGACAGGGCCGCTGCCTGAAAGTCGTTTCTTCCTGAATCCCTCCACTATCGGTAATGACGTATTTACAATCGGCAATGAGTTTTTGAAAGGAAAAATAATCCAATGGCTCGGCGAGAATCAACCTTTTTGTCTTTTTCAGTTTATCTGCCAAACCAAATTTTTCAAAACGGCTCATCGTGCGGGGATGAATCGGGAAAACCAGGTCATTCTTTTCTGTAATCGAATCAATC
>JAGQVA010000262.1 GCA_020438265.1 Bacteroidota bacterium | reverse complement strand
TCTACCACAATCGGAATCGCTACACGTGCGGCCCATAATGTCAGGCGTGGATCATCATACTTTTGCAAGGTATCCACGAGGCTGGAACACATCATTAATCTTCGGAAATTACTTCCTGCTGTCCCATCAAAAACGGTGTTGTTTGGCCATGAGTCGGTAGCGCTTGTGCCAGGGAAAGAAAGACTAGCCTCTTCTTCCGCGCTTTGAAAAACGGGGAAATTATCAGGATTTCCCGCGATTTCCTCAATTCCTGCTTTAGCTGTTCCGGGATCTTTTACAGAAATGCGCATATAATATCTCAGGGCCAGTGAATTGGCAAATTTTCTCCATTTGTCTACATCACCTCCAAATAAGGGGTCCTGAGTAACATTGATCGCCGGGTATTCATCCTGACTTTTGGAGAGCAGCGTATTGGCTGTTTTCAAATCGGCAAGAATACCTGCATAGATATCCTTTTGTGAATCGAAAACAGGCTTGAGATTTGCTTCTCCACCGTCTTCTCCATTCAAAGCCGCTGAATAAGGCGCATCTCCCCAAAGATCGGTGATCATACCAAATACATAAGACTTGATTACCAGTGCGACTCCCTGATGAAATTCGAGATCAGACTCTACCCCCTTATTATACATCTCATCATTATTTCTCAAAATACCATAAAAACTTGCCCAGCTACGGCCGCCCCACTGATAGCTATTGTGAGAGCCAGACCAGCCGTCTTTTTGTGTATGCTGCATGACTCCAGCGAGGTCGCCATACCCAAGGTCAGTTACCGCTTGTGCCGTTGTTGTAATAACCGTGGCCAGAAGAAGGTCTGGATGCGCATTGCTAGGATCTACCCCATTAGGGTTGATATTAAGGTCTTCCAGATTTTGACAGGAGAAAACCAGGAAGAGAATAGCCAGAAAAAAGGCTTTGGGAATATATTTATTTGAAAACATAGTATTGTCGTTTTTACTAGAATGTAAGGTCTAATTTAAATCCAATCGGAATTACCCAGGGTTCAACATTGTACCTTTCGATACCTTGTTTGAACTGTGTTCCTCTGTTTCCTGAAGACGCTTCTGGCTGGAATGCCCGCTCGGGGTCAACTCCAATGCCTGCTTTGGTCCATAAAACGATGTTTCGGCTATAGACGGAAATTTGTAAATCGTTGAGGAAAGAAATCTTTTCCATGGCTCCTCTTGGGAACTGGTAACTCAGGGAAATATCTCTCAGTTTGATGAAATCAGAGTCAAACAAAGAGGCGCTTGCAAATTCCCATGGGTAACTGATCACATAAGGAACATAGGGAAGCGGGTTGCTTTCTCCCAAATTTTCAACATAAGTACCATCAGGAAGTTCAATCACTCCGGGTACAAATACGCCGTCGTAAACTTCCAATCCACTAAAGGTTTCAGGGAAACCACCCATTTCTTTGGTTGGTCCACCCACTACATTAAATCCGTTGATGATCAGATCTTCTTCATTGGCTACGAGCCAGTCGCGAAGTTCTTTTCCTGTTCTTCCTTCCGGGTCAATCAATTGATCCAGCCATCGCTGAGTACTTACATTTTCAGTCATGTAGCGATAAGTCTGGGAAATAAACTGTCCTCCTTTTCTCCAGTCGAGGGTGAAAGCAAGACGGAAGTTTTTGTAGGCAAAAGAATTCTGTATACCCACAATAAAATCAGGATTGTAATTACCAACTTTATTTTTGGCATCAGTAATCTCAATTTCGTCCCATTCAAATGATCCTGTATTGAGAATAGGGTATTGATAATAAGGTGAACTTTCATCTTCAACCCTTCGAATCTCAGCGTCATAAATATCTCCTATTTCGTCTCCCACATAGGTCCAGGCTCCTCCTTTGGCGTCTTCCCAGAATTGAACCAGGTCTATCCCGTCTGCCAGTTCATCCAGTCTGGTCCTGTTGCGTGTGAAGTTGGCATTAAGATCCCAGGTGAAATTATTGGTACGTAAAGGAGTAACTCCCAGAAGAATTTCCCAGCCTTTACTCGAAATAAGCCCTGCGTTGATATTAACTCTGTCAAAACCAGAGGAACTGGCAATCGGAATATTGCGGATAATCTGGTTGCGGTTGGCAACTTCATAATAAGTGGCTTCCACTCTCAGACGATTTTCAAAGAGGCGAATATCCGTTCCGACTTCCCATGAAGTAGCCAATTCCGGTTTGAGATTAGGCGTGAGAATGGTTCCGGATTTGCTCAGGCGAATAGCATTTCCCCACTGTCCGCTATTTCCATAAATAGGAAAAAGCTGATAAGGATTGGCATCGTTGCCTACGGTTGCCAGGCCACCACGCAGTTTGACCAAATCAACCGATTTTCCCATATCAAACATCTCATTGACGATAAGACTCAGAGATGCGGAGGGATAAAAGTATGATTGGTTTTCTTTAGGTAATGTACTGGACCAGTCATTCCTTGCTGTCAGATCCAGGTAAATCATATCTGCATAAGAAAGGTTTGCCATTCCATAAAGACTATATATTCCCTTCTGAGATTTGATACTATTATAATCCAAAGCTCCTGACTGGATATTACCGATAGAGTACACATTGGGCACAATCAATCCTGCGGAGGGTTTTGATGCGTTGGTGATAGAAGAACCGAAAATATAGAGATAATTTCCTCCGGCAGAAAGGTTGATTCCAAAATCACTAACCTGTTTGTTGAAAGTGAGGAGGAAGTCAATATTCTGCTCATAATTGCCTAATTCCTGCAAACCATAAGCGCCGTTATTCCGCTCACGAGAATAACTGGGACCAATTTTACTTTCGCGTGTTTCATTGAATTTATCGAGAGAATATCGTCCCATTAGCCTGAGGAAAGGAGCGATTTCCCAATCTGCTTTAATGTTTCCAAATACCCGGTCTCTGGCGAAGCTATTATTTACCTCATAAGCCAGAAAATAGGGATTGTCATACACATCAGGGTTGGGAGTAAGCTGTTGAACACCTTCAAGTCCGGGAACCCAGTAATCTTCCATATCCAGAATGTCTGTGCTTTGCGGTACGGCGTAAGCCCACTCAAGCGGATTGGTACCTCTGTTACCTGAAGGACGATTATTAGCCCAGGAACGATTGACATTCACATTGGTACTGAACGTGAGTTTGTTGGTAGCTTTGAAACTGGCCGCAAGGGTGAGATTATTTTTATACAAATCAGAGTTAGGAACAATACCAGAGTGAGTCATATTGGTAAAACCCAGACGGTAGGTCATGCGGTCCGTGTTGGTTGCTACAGACACACTGTTGGTAGACGTGATCCCTGTATTGACGAAGTTCTTGACATTATCTGGATGAGAGACTAGTTCTGTGGGAACCTTAACTCCATTTGCATCTCTGGGACTATTCCATTGAACTGCAAAATAACCGCGATCCAGTTCCATACCAGCCCCTGTTCCTTCAGCTTCATTAATTGTAAAAAAGTTTCCGGGAGGTAAGAGATCAGGAGTAAAAGAAAAGAATCCCGGTGCAAATTGCGTCTGTACGTCAAAAAAGCGGAAAGGCTGGTCAAACACTGTATTGGAAGTAAAGGATACCTTTGTACCTTTAATTTCTCTACCTGACTTGGTCGTAATCAGAACCACTCCATTTCCTGCTCTGGAACCATAAAGGGCTGCTGCACTTGGACCTTTCAGGACGGTAATACTCTGAATATCATTGGGATTGAGGTCAGAAATGGCATTTCCATAATCGACCACATTTCTGCTTCCAAATTCGGTGATGTTGTTAAGTGTGCTTGCAATTGGCACTCCATCAACTACGTACAAGGGCTGGTTGTCGCTGCTGAGGGAAGTTGCTCCACGAATAACCATACTGACACTGGAGCCAGTACCTCCGGTTGAGTTGATCGTGACCCCAGCAACTTTTCCTGCCAGGGCATTCATCACATTTTCCTGAGCGACCCGGTTGATGGCTTCTTCCTCTACTTTGCCTACCGAATAACCGATAGATCTTTCCTGCCGGGAAAGGCCCAAAGCAGTAATGACGACATCGTCAAGTGTAGTGCTGTTTTCAACAAGCTGAACATTAATCACTCGCTGCGTACCAACGGTAACTTCCTGTTTTTCATATTCCAGTAAAGAAAAAACAAGAACAGCTTCTTCATCAGGAACTTCGATGTTATAATTTCCTGAATTATCAGTAAAAACACCCGTTTGTGTGCCTTTGACGATGACACTTACTCCCTGAAGGCCAGTGCTATTCTCGGAAGAAGTAACCGTTCCTCTGACAATGAAAGCATTAGGCTTATCCTTTGTAACAGGATGAGCCATCAAATTCCCCATAATCATCATGAACAGAGGAATTGCGATAGAAAAAAATCGTATAAAATATTGCATTTGTTTCAATAAAATAAGGTGAGAAAACAAAATGAATAAGAAGTAAATGATTGATAATCAGTTTATACCTTCTCGAAAGTGAAAATTACTGCCAATGACGGTTTATTAAAATGATTACCATCGGTGGCAGACATAAACATGACCAGTCTCATCTTGTCAGGGGTGATTTCCTGAATGACGCATTTTCGGGTGAAATCCATCAGACCGATAAACTCGGTTCCTGAAAAATCAAGTGTGGTTGCGTTCTTGAAAGTCAAAGTGCTGACAGTTGTTTTATCAAGCTGACTAACAACTTCAATCGAAAAGTCTTCTCCCTCAGTCAGGGTAAAAGTTGCTCCTGTTTCCGGAGTATACTCAGTAACAGCGAATCCAAAAGACTGGCTTTCCGGAGTAATTTTAACCACATTAAGCTGATTAACAAGTGTGAAAACCAGCCCGGCAAATGCACCGCCATTTTTTGTGTCATGGCTATAACTGCCGTCTGCTTTGAAGGTAAATTCGTCCTCATATTCTTCTCCCAATCCCAAAAACAGACTTAGTGCGCCTGCGGGAACTGCTTCCAGAACAGTTAAATTAGGATCTGTAAAGGTAATGGCATCCTTATCAGAATGCGCGGCACTGATTTTCCAGGTTTTTCCATCCGGATCAGAAGCGCCTCCTGTCAGCATTTCCCTGACTGACAGGGCCAGACTTACTTCCACCATTGCGTCAGCAGAACCTTTGGGACCAGTTGCAGACAGTTTGATCGTGTAAACACCTCCTGCGTCATAAACATGGACTGGAGTCTTATCTGTGCTTGTATTACCATCTCCAAAATCCCAGGTCCAGTTTTCTGCATTAGTAGTTAAAGCTGTGAAAGCGACTTGTTTGTCTGCAACACTATAAAAAATATTGGCGGTTGGAGGTTCGGTTATTTCCTCTTTTTTACAAGAGGAGAAACATAGCAGTAGCAGTACGCCAGATGCTAAGATCAACCTTAAAGGAATCGGTTTTTTTCCCATCATAGTAGTAAATTAATTGTAAGTAGTTAGAATAATTTGTAGTTCAGCAGCGAATAAATGACTATATACCAAGATCAAAAACCTGAAAAAACGGAATTTGAATTAATTAGATGTGAAGGGAAGTTTATTGATTATTTCTGGTTTGTGTAGTCCTTTTCTTAAGTAGGAGTATTTTCTGTTTTATTTTTTATTTTTTTTATGTGATTATGGTTGAACCACATTTGCCGGAAATAAGGTAGAAATTTTTCGCAAAAAATGAAATTAGATATGGATAAAATTCAGCTCTCAAATCGGAAAACGATTTTCTCCGGTGTAGTTCTACAAAATTTTTCGAGTGTTTATCGCAAGTCTTTCCATCACTTTTGTCGACTTCGGGGCATTTTTATTTGTCTGATAGTTTTTCCGCTATTTGCCTGTAACTCATCGGATGAAATCAAAGCTCCCAAAGGTTTTATGAATGAAACGACCTTGAAGATTGCCTATGCAACCGGATTGCTTAAACTCATTGATGCAGAACCTCCTGTGCCTGAATCTCTAAGCTTTTATGAAGATATAGTCTATAAACAAACACCAGAAAAAGAGTTAAAACTGGATATCTATCATCAGAATTCTTTACAGGAACCACAGCCGCTTCTTGTATTCATTCATGGAGGTTCGTGGAAATCCGGCAACAAAGATGATTACAGGCGTTATCTCGTGGATTTTGCTGAAAAAGGATATGTGACGGCTTCGCTTTCTTATCGATTTGCTCAGGATGCGCCTTTCCCTGCTGCTTTCGATGATGTGGTTTGTGGACTTTCCTGGTTAAGACAACATGCAGAGGAATATATGATTGATGCTGATCATATTGCTGTAGTTGGAGGATCTGCGGGTGGGCATCTCACGATGATGCTGGCGTACCATTCCTATGATTCTACTTATCACCGGCCTGATGGATGTGAGTATGGCTCGGACCAACGAATACAGGCAATTGTTAATTTTTATGGACCGACAGATCTTACTACTGAATATGCGAGGAATCATCCCAGTGTATTCAAATTTATCGGTCAGGAATATTCAGAGGATAATCATTCGCTTTTTGCTGCGGCTTCCCCTTTGGAGTTTGTGAGTGAAGATGATCCTCCGACTCTGACTTTTCATGGTACCCTGGATGATTTGGTTCCTGTCAGTCAGGCGGATCGTCTGCATGAGGCTTTGAAAGAATCGGGTGTTCAGAGTGAGTATCATCGTTTGAAAGGTTGGCCACATACGATGGACCTTAGTTTGAAGGTTAATCGCTTTTGTCAGTATCAGATGGATGCGTTTTTTGAGAAGTATTTGAGGGAGGGGGAATAAGATTTCACGCAGAGATCGCAGAGGTGGTTTGGTATATATAGAATTAATAATCCAGCCTCAGTTTATCAATCAACTCCAGATCTTCAATCGTAATTTCCTGTTCGGCAATTACCTCTAAGTCTTCCATTTTTCTCTGATCAAGGATTTTTTTCTGCTCAGCGACAAAAGGAGTAATATCCTCAATTGAGCAAATCCATTCCGTAGCGAATTGTTGGAGTAACCTGCCATTCATACCAAGTTGTATGGCTCTTCGGTTTAATTTATTACCGTGTGGATCATGGTCAGGGTCCCATTGTAGTCTGACATTGGATTTGCTGAGCTTATTTTTCCAATTTTCGTGTGTTTGGTAAATGTCTTCTTTGAAGGAAGAATGAACCGCTTCTTTCAGGAGAAGGATAAAGTTTGTCAGTTTGATTTGAATCGCCAGAATTCGCTCCT